>CAZLJL010000135.1:0-5181 GCA_964559785.1 uncultured Bifidobacterium sp. | reverse complement strand
TGAAGAAAGTTCTTGCGCAAGGTTTGCGTACGCCTGATATCTACGAAGCGGGTACTACCAAGGTGGGTACGGCTGAGATGGGTGATGCGGTAGTGAAGGCATTGGCGTAAAAAATAAGCTGGATTCTGGCCTGCGCCGAAATGGCCCTTGTTGTGGCTGGCGATAGATGAACCGTGTTTAAGTCTGGCGGCCACAAAATTGTCATCCCGGCGAAGGCCGGGATCCACTGGCTTTGAGAAACCAAGGAAACGTAAATGAAACTCGTAGGTCTGGTCGGTTGGCGCGGTATGGTGGGCTCGGTGCTGATGCAGCGCATGCAAGAAGAAAATGATTTCGCGCACATCGAGCCGGTATTCTTCTCGACATCGAATGCGGGCGGTAAAGCGCCTGCGCTGGCAAAGAACGAGACTGCGCTGAAAGACGCGAACGATATCGAAGCGCTGAAAAAGTGCGACATCATCCTTACCTGCCAGGGCGGTGACTACACTACCGAGATCTTCCCCAAGCTACGTGCTGCCGGTTGGCAGGGGTACTGGATCGACGCTGCCTCCACGCTGCGCATGAAAGACGATGCCATCATCGTGCTCGACCCGATTAATCTCGGCGTCATCAAGGATGGCTTGAGCAAGGGCGTAAAAAATTACATTGGTGGTAACTGTACTGTGTCGTGCATGCTGATGGGGCTCGGCGGCTTGTTCAAGCATGATCTGGTCGACTGGATGACGTCCATGACCTATCAAGCGGCGTCCGGAGGTGGTGCGCAGCACATGCGTGAGCTGCTGACGCAGTTTGGCAGTATCAACGCAGAGGTCAAGGCGCTGCTCGACGATCCTGCCTCAGCCATTCTTGAGATTGATCGTAAAGTACTGGCCAAGCAGCATGCCTTCAGTGCAGACGAGACACAGCAATTTGGCGTACCGCTTGGCGGTAATTTAATTCCTTGGATTGACAAAGACCTTGGCAACGGCCAGTCACGCGAGGAATGGAAGGCGGGTGCGGAGGCCAACAAGATTCTTGGTCGTGGCGAGTCATTCGGTACTGGCGCAAAAGAAGCCATTGCGATTGACGGCCTGTGTGTCCGTATCGGCGCCATGCGTTGTCATTCGCAGGCACTCACCATCAAGCTCAAGAAAAATGTGCCACTCGATGAGGTCAATGACATCATCGCGAGCGATAACGCGTGGGTGAAACTGGTACCCAATACACGTGAGGCATCCATGCATGAGCTGACGCCTGCAGCAACCACCGGCAAGCTCACGATCCCCGTCGGACGCGTCCGTAAAATGCAAATGGGCGAGCAGTATCTTTCTGCATTTACGGTAGGTGATCAACTCCTGTGGGGTGCGGCTGAACCGCTGCGCCGCATGCTGCAGATTCTGCTCGACGCCTGATTGTTGTTACCTCACAACCGAACCTGCTCGATATTCGAACGAGCTTGAAGCAAGCGGGTTTTTCCGAGCGTTGCAGACCGCTTCACCCTTGCGGCGTACTTTCCCGAGGTGTTAAGGTCTCGCGATGTTTTGCCGCTCAATTTTTTCGCGTCCCCGTTTCCTACTGATCTACCTAGCGCTGATGGGTGCGCTGATGGCTGCTCTGATGCAGCCCATCGCTGGGAATTCAGCTGCATTAGGCGACGCTAGTGTGCGCTCGGCGCTTGGCCAGCGGCTGGATGCCGAGCTTGATATTTCCTCGTTGACCGCAGCTGAGGCAGAGTCTGTCTCGGTCAAGCTGGCATCACCGGAGCTTTGGTCGAGTGCCGGTATCGATCTGGGCGCGCTGCAGCGTTCGTTGCGCTTGTCAGTTGAAAAAAAGGAGGGGCGCTACCTGGTTCGCATCGCGTCGGATCTCGCGGTCAACGAACCCTTCATGCATCTGCTGGTCGAGCTGAGTGCAAATGGTGTCCGTACTATCCGCCAGTATGTACTGCTAATAGATCCGCCGGCACTGATCACAGCCCCAACGTCCGTTGCTAACGCCGAATCCAACAGTACGCTAAAGCCAAATGAACCGGCTGCGCCGGTATCCTCAGCGCTCGCAGTACCATCGAATACAAGCTCGTCCGCTGTAGCGGCGGATGACCAGATGGCGGATTCCTCTAAGCATCCGTCCTATCAGGTGAGACGTGGCGAGACGCTGCGCGGCATTGCACAACGATTACAGCCGGATGGTGTGCAGCTGGAGCAGGTGATGGTGTCGCTGCTCAGCCGCAATCCTGATGCATTCGTTGAAGGTAATGTCCATCGCCTCCGAAATGGTAGCGTGTTGTCTGTACCATCGGCTGAGTCCATGCGGACGATAGCGTCAGAAAAAGCGCGTCATACGCTGCGCGTTCAGACGGTAGATTTTTTGCGCTATCAGCGCCAACTCGCGGAGCGTAGTTCTACGCGGGAAGGCGTAGCTGCGGCGGTGTCAACGAATACGGCACCTCCTGTCAATCTGCAGAGCAGTGGTGGCAGTGTCAGCGTAAAAGTGACCGAGACAGCGCCACCGCCGGTGGCGCAAGACAAGCTGACGCTATCTGCGCCGGGCGGAAGCGACCTTGGCAGTCGAGGCACGAGTACCAAAGAGGTGGTTGAAAAAGTGTCCAGCGATAAGGCGCTGGCCGATGCCAACGCGCGTATTGCTGCGCTGGAAAAAAACATCGGTGACATGCAGACATTGTTGGAGATGAAGAGCCGTGTCATGTCTGAGGCGCAGCAACGTGCTGAGCAAACACCCGAGCCGAAGCCAATCTCGCAACCATCGCCTGAGCCATCACCTAAACCATCATCCCAACCATTAGCCAAACTATCGCCAAGTCCCTCGGCATCGTTTGAAGATACGTTCGCGCTCATTGAGCTCGACCCCATCGTGAGCGCGAGCGCTGCCGCAGGCTTGTTGATGCTTGCTTTGCTCTGGCGTCGTCAACGCCGCAAGAGCGATTGTGGGGATGATCTTGATCGTAGTCCGGTTGAGCCGACCATGTCACACACCGTCATCGGTGAGGCGGGCGGTCGGCAGATCGATACCGCACACAGTGTGTTCCACTCCAACTTCGTACCATCGGTGAGCCAGATCGACATGAGTGAAGTGGATGCTGTCGCCGAGGCCGATGTTTATATTGCCTACGGGCGCGATGAACAAGCCGAAGAAATTTTGCTCGATGCGTTACGTGCGCATCCTGAGCGTCATGTACTGCGGGTCAAGCTGCTTGAAATTTATGCTGCACGAAAAGATCATCAGCGCTTTGGCACGCTGGCCGCTGAATTACGCGTTCTGACCCATGGGCGGGGAGCGGATTGGGCCCGCGCAGCCCAGATTGGACAATCCTTAGAACCTGACAATTACCTTTACAAATCTGTGGCGGCCGGTGCTGATACTGCGGCGGCTTTGCCCGGAGTTCATCCAACATTCAGTACATCGCCCACGCCTACCTCACCATTGAATCCTGCTGATGCAGCGATAGCATCGAATGCGCGCGCACAGTCCGACAGTAACACCCATGTCAGTCATCAATACACGAGTGGTTTGAGCCCGAGTGAAGCCGCTGCAAGCGCCAGCGCACTGAGTGACGTATCGCATGTGATTGATTTTTCTATTGAGCCAACGACCACTCAGGGTTCGCTACCCGCCATGCCGATCGACCCTATGACGCAGGGCTCGATCAGTAGTGCCATGCTGAATACCAAACTCGAGCTGGCGATGGCCTGCCGCGAGATTGGTGATGATGCTGGCGCACGTGATCTGCTGAATGAAGTAGCGCGTGCGCGCGACCCGGCGTTGGCCCAGCGTGCGCAGACGCTGCTGCAGCAACTGGCGTAGAATCGCGCGCTCCCGGCCCCCCTTCGGGCCACTACACGCGACGCCACTTGAGACGCATTGCACTCGGCCTTCAGTACGACGGTACACCTTGGCAGGGCTGGCAAACCCAGCCGCATCGGCAGACTGTGCAGGACAGTCTGGAGCAGGCATTGGCAAAATTCTGTCAATCCGCCTTGTCTACGACGTGCGCAGGCCGCACCGACGCCGGTGTGCACGCGCTCGGCCAAGTGGTGCATGTCGATACCGACATCACGCGTGAGCCGTTCTCATGGGTCAGAGGTGTCAACGCTTTTCTTCCAGCCTCGATCGCGGTGCGATGGGCCGCAGAGGTAGCAGGGGGTGATGATGGTTTTCATGCGCGTTTTTCTGCGCTCGTTCGCACCTACCACTACGTGATCTACAACCATCCGGTGCGTTCACCATTGTGGCATGGCCGTGCCGGCTGGGTGTTCAGGCCGCTTGACGCGGATGCGATGCACGCTGCGGCGCAGGCGCTGATCGGCGAGCATGATTTCTCGGCGTTTCGTGCAGCCGAGTGTCAGGCGGCATCACCGGTACGGAAGATGCACGCGGTCGCGGTAGATCGTCGCGGTGATCTGTTGATCGTGACCCTGCGCGCAAACGCCTTCTTGCAGCACATGGTGCGCAACATCGTTGGGTCACTGATTCAAGTGGGTAGTGCCAACCGACCGGCGACATGGATGGGCGAACTGCTTGCCAGCCGAAATCGCGAGCTCGCTGCGCCCACCTTCAGTCCGGATGGGTTGTATCTGGCCAAAGTCGACTACGATGCGCGCTGGGGTCTGCCGCAACAGGACGACCCAACGCATACGCTGCCCTTCGAACTGCCATTCAACTAAGCCAATATGAGCGCACGTACCCGGATCAAGCTTTGCGGTCTGACCCGCTCGGAGGATGTCGCGGCGGCGGTTGAACTCGGCGCCGATGCTATCGGTCTGGTGTTCTATCCGCCATCACCACGCTACCTTAGCCCGCAGCAGGCCGCCTCCTTGTTCGAGCAAATCCCTGCTTTTATCAGCACGGTCGGGCTGTTCGTCAACCCCACGCTGGCCGAGGTGCAGGCCTGCATCGATGCTGCGCCGATATCGATATTGCAATTTCATGGCGATGAGACGCCGGCGCAGTGCGCTGGCATCGCCCAGGAGGTGCGGCGCCCCTTCTTGCGCGCGCTGCGGATCCGGCCAGAAATGAAATCGCCAGATTTGTTAGAATTCGAGCACGCTTACTGTACATCCAGCCCGTTATTCGCCGGGTTGCTGCTCGATACCTGGAGCGACGCATACGGTGGCACTGGAAAGGTGTTTGATTGGTCTCTAATTCCCGCAGAACTCGCGCATCGGGCCGTTTTGAGTGGTGGCT
>CAZLJL010000134.1:0-5197 GCA_964559785.1 uncultured Bifidobacterium sp. | reverse complement strand
TTTTTAAGCAGCTTTGTCCGCCTCATGAATGCTGCGCTGGCGTTGTTGGGCCCACCTTGCCGTCCGTCTCTTCCTAACTCTGTTTGTAAGACAAACACCGACATCCATCACAGCAAGTAGCGGACAAGAAATATCGCTGCGCGCTGATTTTCTTCGCGGCAACCCAGCGGCACAATGCCCTTGCTGGAAAAATTTGCGGTACGCCGCGCTACCGGACCCATCGTCATGACAACTCCCGACCTGATGTCGAGCATACGCGACACGAATCTCGCTTATCTGATCCTTGCACAGCAAATGGTTCGACAGGATCGCGCTACAGCGATTTACCGGCTCGGGATTAGCGTCGAACTTGCCGACTTGATCGATACCTTATCTCCCGCACAGATCGTCCGTCTCGCTTCCAGTAATTTGATGTTAGTGCGGCTACGGTTTGATGAAACCATCGCCGCTTTGCTGAGCAATCTCTCGAAAGACCGCTCGCTGATACAGGCGCATGCCAGTATTCTGTTCGCTGCGCAGCCCTGCGAGCCCATGGCGCCATTGAACGATATGGCGAGCTGAAGACCCATGAGCGTACGAAGTGTGTTCGGAGATGCGCGGCAGATCCTGTTGGCGAGCGAATTGATTCGCTTAGGTGCGCGTCTCCAGTTGCTGGAATCCGAAACAACGCTGTCGCGCGAACGTTTGCTCAAGCTTTACAAAGAGCTACGGGGTGTTTCACCACCAAAGGGCATGCTGCCCTTCTCAACGGATTGGTTTATCAGCTGGCAACCGAATATCCATGCATCGGTATTCATGGGGATTTATCGTTACCTGCTAGACCATGCACGACTCAATGGTATTGACGCCGTAATTAAAGCCTACCGGCTTTACCTGGAGCAGATGCCGCCTTCACCCTCTGAGCAGCCGGTGCTCTCGCTCACCCGAGCCTGGACCCTGATTCGTTTTTTTGATAACCGCATGCTATCGATTCAGCGTTGTGATATTTGTCACGGCCAGTTTATTGGCCACGCATTTCAGCCAAAATGTGGCACGCGGTGTGGCTTATGCCACCCGCCAGCCCGCGCGGGTAAAAAGAGACGCCCTGATAAAACCGCCAAGATCGATTACTCCGTGAGCTCGGGAAGCAATTGGTGACGGATCGCATAGTGGGTGAGTTCCGCATTATTCCGTAGCTGCATTTTTTGTAGCAAGCGTGTGCGATACATGCTGATTGTCTTCACCGATAGCGTGAGTTGCTCTGCGATTTCAGTCACCGTCATACCTGTGGCGATTTTTAGGAATGTTTGATACTCACGATCCGATAGGCGTTGATGAGGCGCTGCTTGTGCATCATTGCCAATTTGAGCTGCGAGCTGCTGAGCGACCTCTGCGCTGATGTACTTTCGACCTGCAGCTACTTGATGCAAGGCGCTCAGCAAAGTGCCTGGCGCGCATTGTTTGCTGACATAGCCCGCGGCACCGGCACGTAGCGCCCGTAGTGCATAGGCATCCTCATGATGCAGACTACAAATCAATACCCGCAGCGAAGGAGTTTCTTGTTTCAGTTGCTTCAGAAGCTCGATTCCATTTCGATCGGGAAGCGAGATATCTAGCAACAAGATATCCACGCCACCTGCACGTACTATTCGCATCGCTTGCGCTGCGGTAGTGACCTCAGCCATCACCATGAATGCTGGATCGCTACCTATAATCTGCTTCAGTCCTTCACAAACGATAGCGTGATCATCTGTAATTAATACCCGTAATGGATAAGTCGTTACCGCCGAGCTTGACTTCATGCGCACGCGTCGGCGTTAGCATATCTCGGCAAGGTGGCACGGACTAGCGTGCCTTTTCCGGGGCGAGACGCCAGATGAAACTCGCCGCCCAATAGCTCGATACGTTCACGCATACCGCGAATGCCAAGGCAAGTGGATGCGAATGACTGGTCTATCGTAAAGCCCTTGCCGTTATCGATGATCTCTAGAACCACCCTATCGTCAATCGCCATTAGAAAAACATCGACCTGCGAAGCAAGCGCGTGTTTACGAATATTATTAAAGCTCTCTTGTGCAACACGAAACAGAGCGATTGCTGGTGTAGTTTCCATATCGATCACTTGCGATCGGTGATGGACATGATACGGAATGGCCTGTTGTTGGGTCTGCTCGAGCGCCATTACTTCCAGTGCAGCGAGTAAGCCATTCTCCAGTGCTGCAGGTCGTAAGTTGGAAGCGATCCTATGGATAGACTCAATCGAACGATCAATCAATTGATTCCACTGAGCCCGCCGCTGCTCCAATTGCGTACTTGCTGGCATCTGCTGACAGGTCAGCTCTAAAAGTATCTTCAGTGCGGATAGATTGCCGCCAAGATCATCATGCAGATCGCGCTCAATCCGCTCTCGTTCTCGCGATCGAACAAGGTCGAGATCAGGACGATCACCTCTTCTGGTGTCACGCCACGCATCATCAACATCCTCGCGCTTGCTTGGCTGAACATAATCAAGCTGTTGCGCGAATAGTTGCGATGATTCAGTGATGGTTGCCAACCTTTCTTCGTGTAGCGTTGCGTACGCCGCTTCATTAAAGGGCGCTTCGAGTACCAGTGCTTCTTTCATGATGTATCGTCAGGTATCAGTTAGCAATAATTCGAAAAGCTTGATGATTCGGACTGTGATGCTTGACGGTCTGTCTACCTCAGGTTGGCTGTCGTAGCGGAACTATGCCGGTACTCAGATTCCACCGATCCGATGTGATTCGAATTGATATTGCGCAAACCAAAGCCAAGAGATTGCTCAGAACACGCTAGCCGAGCCAAAGAAGCCAGCTAAATACTCTGTAGAAACATCAATCAGACAAGCGCGTTGCGGCGCAGTTCCCTTGGACAGACTCAAGGGTAATGCGCCAGCGGCGAGTGAAATGAGGAGGGGGGTGCTACGTGGGTGACGCGACGCGCTTTAGGGCGTGAATCAGTGTGCCGGTCAGTATGTTGATCAGCCGGCTTTTTTAACCGCCTGCACCATGCACTTGGACAGCTTGTCGAAATATAGCAGCGCGGCCTGGCTGAGCTCGAGCTGCTTGCGGCGGGCATCTTCGGTTTCAGCCAACAGAATCCAGCCTTTTTCGCGCATAGATTTAAGCCGACCGTGCAGCATGGCGGGCGAGCCTAGTTCACTCTTACCCATCAGATCTTTCACCGAAAGCCTTTCCTGAGTTTGCCGAGCGTAGGCGATCAGTTCGAGAATGCGAACTTCAAGCGGCTCTAGCGCCGGCAGCGATGGCATGGCGCGAACCGCCTCAGCGAGCTGGATGAAGCGGAGATAAATATCTGCAGGGCGACTACGTTTGCTCACATATACCTCTCAAACTGCCTGAGTTTTTTGGTGCACTAAGGGATTATGGAATGTGCAGTAATGCTAGAACATTAACAAGCAAATCCTTATCACTTTTGGTATGTTTTAGAGACAACATCCCAAGAGACCGCTATTTTACTTAATTATTTGCCAAAAGCGCGCTTATTATAGCGATCAATTGGTTGTAGACGCCGGCATTGCGGGCGGAATTCGACCGAATCGCTCGACTCAATCCGGTGGGTGGCGAAGATCCTTGTAGCCGATCTCACCCACTTGACCCTTCTAGCCACGGCCTTTAGAGTCCGCGAGTCTTGACCTATCCGGAATTTCCAACTGAGTCATGCCCCTCCCGGCGCAACCGAACCGAACTGTATCCGCGACCTTGCAGGGGGGAGGGCTGACTATTTCTTTTGCGCGCTTCGCTTATCGTTGCGGGCCAGCGCCGAGTTGCTTTGGCCAATTCGCATGAGCCGGCAGTTGTTTTGGTTCGGGGTGGTCGGTGTAAGCGCGATGCTGGTTCATCTGGGCAGCGTGGCTCTGCTTCTGGTGCCGCTTGGTCTGCCGCCCTTGATCGCGAACCTATTTGGCTTTTTGCTGGCATTTCAGGTGAGCCATATCGGGCACCACCGTTTCACGTTTGGTGACGCACATGCACCGATTGCTCGATCACGCCAGCGCTTCTTTCTGGTAGCGCTGACGAGTTTTGCTGTTAATGAGCTTATGTATGCGGTACTACTGCGTTTTACGGAGCTAGACTACCGATTAGCCCTAGCGATCGTATTAATTGCGGTAGCTGCGCTCACCTTCGTCTCCGCACGGCGTTGGGCCTTTGCCCCAAACGAGGTGTGATGATGTTCCCATGCGACCTACCTTTAACTAGCAGTACTGAGCCTGCAATTTGACCGAACAAAGCGCAATAGCTCCTAGCAAGCTATGTTAGCGCTGCCTATAACCTTTGCTTCCTTGAGTATAGGGAACGCCACCCCAGCCGCGGAGATTTCGTATGCAACTGGTCACCCGATTATTATTGAGACTGATTGTGGTAGGCAGTGTGATGATGTCAATTGCATTGCTGGTGACCCTGCTGATCGCAAGGCAAGATATTCAAGATGAGGTCGACAGTAGCAAATACACCGGCCAGCTATTGGCTTTACTTGAAGACTTCAACCGCGAACTTCCCATTGAACGTCAGGTCAGTGCCATCAACCAATTGAATGCCGAAGGTGGACTACGGCATTTTCATGTGGCTCTGTTCGATGCAGAAGGTCATCGACTTACTTACAAATCGACAATCGCGCCCCAGACAGTAAGTACGATCATCAGCGATTGGTTAATACGGGGCGAACGCATGGCGCCCTACCGTTTGCCAGTGCCGCAGGCGGATGGTCGATCACTAATGGTAGTGCTGGAGCCACAGCCGCAGTCTGAGAGCGTAGAGGCAATTACTTCAGCGCTTCTGCAACTTGCCTTGTTTGCCGCGATTACCTTGGCGTTGATTATTGCGCTCTGGATCAGCGTGCGCCGCGCACTTACGCCGATGTCGAATATTCTTTCCGGTATTGCCAGAATCGAAGCCGGTGACTATGTATCGCCGATTAAAACCAATGGTGTTCGCGAGCTCGACCAAATTGCCCAAGCCTTGAATCATCTAGCCCAAGCATTAACAGTAGAGCACGCCAAGCAGCATGAGTTACTGCATCGCTTGCAGGATGTACAGGAAGACGAGCGACGGCGCTTGGCGCATGAATTACACGACGAATTCGGCCAGCTGTTAACCGCCGTGCAAGTCGATGCCTCTTACTTGTTGAAGCAAACCAGTGGTCAGCCCGCGCTGGAAGATTGTGCACGCGCCGTCGTTGA
>CAZLJL010000133.1:0-5257 GCA_964559785.1 uncultured Bifidobacterium sp. | reverse complement strand
CGGTTGGCCTGCAAAGAAGGTGAGGAGCTCGCACTGAAGCAGGCGGTCGCTTACCTGGATGAGCGCATGAATACAGTGCGCGACGCTGGGAAGGTGAAAGGCACTGACAGAATCGCTGTGATGGTGGCCTTGGGTATTGCAGCCGATTACTTGGCGACCCGCGTGACCGATGGTCCGTTTGCTGATATGCCCGTGGCCGATGTGCGCGAAAAAATCAACGCGATGAATGCTTTGCTTGATACTGCGCTAGCGCCACAAGAAAGATTGTTTTAATGGCGTTTTTTACGCGCGTAGTGAGTTGACACATTGCGTGATTGCGGTAGACTGAGCTCTCCTGCCGTGTACGCGTTTGCCAATATTCCTTGAACCATTCACGCGCATCGGCTGCGGGATTCGTTTAGTAGGCGTGAGCGTCGCTCGTCCGACGATCCCAATACTGAACTACTGTGGCCACCTTGAACCGAAAGGTTCGGGATGCCGGCTAGCGGCACAGGCGGGATTTTCTTCTGGCGGTTGCATGCGTTAAGCTGCAACCGCTTTTTCATTAGCGACGATAAAAACAAGATGCGCTATTGGTTGATGAAATCCGAGCCGGATGAGACAAGTATCGATGATGCCTTGGCCGCCAAGGATGGTCGAGTTGCGTGGACTGGTGTTCGCAACTACCAAGCACGCAACTTCATGCGCGATGCCATGCACATTGGTGACGGGGTGTTGTTCTATCACTCCAGCTGCGCCGAGCCCGGTATCGCCGGTATCGCAGAGGTAGCGAGTACTAGCTACCCAGATCCAACTCAATTCGATCGACGCAGCCCGTACTTCGATTCAGCGGCGACGCCTGAGCAGCCGCGCTGGCTATTGGTCGATGTGCGTGCGCTGAAGAAGACACGACTGATCTCCTTGCCCGAGCTACGCTCATGCCCTGAATTGGCCGAGATGGTGGTTCTAAAACGTGGCAACCGGCTTTCGATTACCCCAGTGACCGAAGCGGAGTGGGACTTCATTCTGGAGAATTTGGCGTTCCCAGCAAACAATCGCTAGCCTTGTTTGCGATAAGCTTAGACGCTGAACTGTTGGCGTAGAAGATTTTTCTGTACTTTGCCCATCGCATTGCGAGGCAGCTCTGTCACGACATGCACTTGTTTCGGTACCTTGAAATTAGCAATCGCGTTCTTCAGCGCCTGAGTGATGGCCTGCTCGGACACTGCCGCGCCGGCGCGCGGCACGACGACCGCAATCACCGCCTCGCCAAAGTCGGGGTGGGGGACGCCGATGACGGCAGATTCAAGTACCCCCGGAAGTTCATCAATGATGGCCTCGATTTCTTTCGGGTAGACGTTGTAGCCGCCTGTGATGATCAGATCTTTGCTACGGCCAACGATGGTGAGATAAAGATCTTCATCGAAGCAGCCGACATCGCCCGTTTTGAAGTAAGCATCGTTGGTAAATTCCTCGGCAGTTTTTTCAGGCATTTGCCAGTAACCCTGAAATACATTCGGCCCTTTTACCTGAATCTCACCGACTTCGCCGCTGGCACAAGACACGCCCTCGGTATTCACCACTCGAACCGATACGCCGGGTAATGCAGGTCCGACGGTACCTGGTTTACGTTTACCCTCATAAGGATTTGAGGTCAGCATCGCAGTTTCACTCATGCCGTAGCGCTCCAGAATCGAGTGACCACTACGCTGTGCAAACTGCGCGAAGGTGTCGGCGAGTAACGGCGCGGAACCTGATACGAACAGGCGCATAGCAGCGCATTGATCACGACTGAAAGCGGGGTCTGCGAGCAGGCGCACGTAGTAAGTAGGTACTCCCATGAAGATCGTAGCGCGAGGGAGATATCGAATCACTTCGGTACTGTCGAATTTCGACAGGAAAATCATCTTGCTGCCGTTGTACAGGGCGCCATGGGCAGCCACGAACAGGCCGTGAATATGAAACAGCGGCAGCGCGTGTAGCAGTACATCCCCCTTCTTCCAGTGCCATGCATCATGTAACACCGCGATATTGGAAGCGAGATTGCCGTGAGTGAGCATGGCACCCTTGCTTCGACCGGTTGTACCTGAGGTATACAAGATGGCAGCAAGGTCATCGCCATCACGATGTACCGTCTCGAAGCGATCGCCAAAATGCAGGGCACGCGACAGCAGGCTGCCGCTATTGCGACCCTGTACAGGCTCGTCCAGCGTGAAGATGTGCGATGTTCCGCGCGCAAATGCGGTCTGCGCAATCCAGCCAAAATTTTTCGGAGAACACACCACCACCGACGGCGAGGCATTCTCGATGAAGTACGCCATCTCGGCGGCACGATAAGCCGTGTTCAAGGGCAGATACACAAACCCGGCGCGTACCGTCGCGAGGTAGAGCATCAGCGCCTCGGCGGATTTCTCGACGTGTGCGGCAATTCGTGCGCCCGGCGGTAGATTCAGGCTGCTAAAGAGATTGGCGATTTTGGCGCTGCCACGCTCCAGATCGCGCCAGCTGTAGTAGAGCCCATCGCTGGTTTCTAGCCAGCAGTCATCCAGATCGCTGGGAAAACGCGCCCGGAATAGGGCATACAGATTGGCATTCACGATTCGAAGTGGGTTGTCGTGTCGGGATCCACCGATTTGCGGCGATAGGCGACCAGTAATAGTGCGATACCGAGCGCGATCATGGGCAGTGACAGCATCTGCCCCGCGGAAATCGTCCACTCGCCAATGTGCACTTCATAGTCGGGCACGCGGAAGAATTCGGTAAAAAACCGTGCGCAGCCGTAGCCTGCTGCGAATAAACCGCTCACTGCAAGATAGGGGCGTGCCTTGCGCGCAAACACCCACAGCAGAATGAACAGCAGCACGCCATCCACTAAGGCTTGGTAAATCGGTGAGGGATGTCTCGGTAGTGCATCTACACTGGGCCAGATCATGGCCCAAGGCAGATCACTTTCAGCGATTCGACCAGGCAGCTCGGCGTTGATGAAATTGCCGATTCGCCCAAAGGCATAGCCGAGCGGGACCAGCGGCGCAATCAAATCCATCACGTCCATCCAGCGTCGACCATGCAAACGTGCCCAAATACCCATAGCAATCAGCACGCCAAGAAAGCCGCCATGAAAGGACATGCCACCTTTCCAGATCGCGATAATCTCGTCGGGATTCTCGAGGTAGTAGCCCGGGTGATAAAACAGGACTTCGCCCAATCGTCCGCCAATCACGACACCGAGCACGCCGTAAAACAGCAGATCATCAATATCGGTAGTGGTCCACCCATCACGAGCGATATGTGCCTGACGTATGCGCAAACGTCCGAGCAGCAGGAATTGCACGAATGCAGCCATATACATCAAGCCATACCAGCGAATAGCGAGTGGGCCTATCGCTAGTGCGATCGGGTCGGGCATTGGATGAATCAGCATTCAGAAATTCTCTCGCATCAGATCATCAGCAGGGGCAATATTGCAGCCGGTCCTTGACGCCCTGTGTCGTCAACAAGCTGTCGTATCACCACCCAAGACAGATTGCCACACCAGCTATGCGTAAGGCCTGCGCATACACTTTCCGGAGGTACTACAGGAAGCTTGCCCCTTACGTTGGGAATCGGTATTCCGGTAAGGCAAGGTATTATATTCATTTGCTTGCTGCCGCTTGTGCAGTGGCACTGAAACGACTTGATAGTAAAACGGAGATCTGATGGACGCCAACGAACGCTCGAAGCATATTACCGAAGGGGTAGAGCGTAGCCCGAACCGTGCGATGTATTACGCCATGGGTTACACCAAGCAAGACTTCAATAATCCGATGATTGGTATCGCCAACGGCCATTCAACCATCACCCCTTGTAACTCTGGTTTGCAGAAATTAGCCGATGCGGCGATCGCAGCTACCAAAGCAGCGGGTGCTAATCCACAGGTGTTTGGTACGCCGACGATTTCCGATGGCATGTCGATGGGTACCGAAGGCATGAAGTACTCGCTGATCTCGCGCGAGGTGATTGCCGACAGTATCGAAACCTGTGTCCAAGGTCAGTGGATGGATGGTTGTGTTGTCATTGGCGGCTGCGATAAAAATATGCCCGCTGGCATGATCGCTTTGGCGCGTACTAACGTGCCCGGCATTTACGTGTACGGCGGCACCATCCGTCCCGGTAGATGGAAGGGCGAGGACCTGAATATTGTGTCGGCCTTCGAGGCGGTCGGTCAGTTCACCGCGGGTAAGCTGTCGCAGGAAGATTTCGAAGGTATCGAGCAAAATGCTTGCCCATCGACCGGCTCTTGCGGCGGTATGTACACCGCCAACACTATGTCTTCGTCGTTTGAGGCGCTTGGCATGTCGTTGCTGTACTCCTCAACGATGGCGAACCCGGATGAGGAAAAAGTACGCTCAGCTGAGGAGTCGGCGCGGGTATTAGTGCAGGCAGTGAAGAACAATCTCAAGCCGCGCGACATCATCACGCGCAAGTCGATCGAGAACGCGGTCGCGGTCATTATGGCCACCGGCGGCTCGACCAACGCCGTGCTGCACTTCCTCGCGATTGCCCATTCGGCGAACGTCGAGTGGACGATCGACGACTACGAGCGCATGCGCAAGAAGGTACCGGTCATCTGCAACATGAAGCCTTCCGGCAAATATCTGGCGACCGACCTTCATGCGGCCGGCGGTATTCCGCAAGTGATGAAGATTCTGCTCAATGCTGGCCTGCTGCACGGGGATTGCATGACCATCACCGGCAAGACCATGGCGGAAGAACTCGCCCATGTGCCGGATCAGCCGCGCGCTGATCAGGACGTGATCATGCCGATCGAGAAGGCGATTTATGCGCAAGGCCACTTGGCGATCTTGAAGGGCAATCTCTCCACCGAGGGCTGTGTGGCCAAGATTACCGGTTTGAAGAACCCAGTCATTACCGGACCGGCGCGGGTGTTTGACGACGAGCCATCGGCGATGGCCGCTATCCTCGCCGACAAGATCAATGCCGGCGACGTGCTGGTTTTGCGCTACCTGGGACCGAGAGGTGCGCCGGGCATGCCAGAGATGCTGTCGCCCACATCCGCTTTGATCGGCAAAGGGCTGGGTGAGTCAGTTGGCTTGATCACTGATGGACGGTTCTCTGGTGGTACGTGGGGCATGGTAGTCGGACACGTAGCGCCGGAGGCAGTCGTTGGTGGGACGATTGCGCTGGTGAAGGAAGGCGATTCCATCACCATTGATGCGCACCAGCTGCTGATACAGCTCAACGTGCCGGATGATGAGCTTGAGCGTCGTCGCAAGGCTTG
>CAZLJL010000132.1:0-5269 GCA_964559785.1 uncultured Bifidobacterium sp. | reverse complement strand
CACGCCCCGTACCTGGACAAAGCCGCTGCCGACTCGGCACCCCTGGAAGATCGGCCCATCGATCTGCTGTTCTTCGGCAGCATGAACGAGCGCCGCAAGCGCCTGATTCAGCGCATCGAAGCCTGCGGCGCCACCGTTTCGGTGTTCGATCAGCCGCTCTACGCGGAGGAGCGCGACCACTACATCCGCCAGGCCAAGGCCGTGCTGAACTGCCACTTCTACGAGAGCGCCACGTTTGAGCAGGTTCGCGCCTTCCACTGCCTGTCCCTGGGCACCCCGGTGATTTCAGAGCGCAGCCCACAAACGCGGCCCGATGCGGCCTTCGAGCAAGCGGTCACCTGGTTTGATGAGCGTTCACTGGAATCGTTCTTCAGCCAGGCCTTCGGTACGCCCGGCTTCTACCAGCGCGCCCGGCAGCAGCTGGCAGGCTGGCGCCAGCATGACCCGGTGGACGCCTACGCCGACCTGATGGCCTTTGCAGCCGGCTACCTGCAAGGGCATGCCCAACGCAAACCCCAGGGCGCCTGGCGCCCCACCCAGATGAACCTGGGCTCCGGCAAGGACTACAAGCCCGGTTGGCTGAACCTGGACGTCATCGACCGCGCCGAACCCGACCTAATGCTGGATCTGGGCAAACCGCAGACCTTCCCGGTGAAAGCCACCACTCGGTTCGGGACGGAACTGGTGCTGGAGGCCGAAAGCCTGGACAAGGTGTACGCCAACAACGTGTTGGCACACGTGTCCGACCTGCCCTGCTTGATGACCAACGTGCTGACCTTGCTGAAGGTAGGCGGCGAGATCGAGATCGAGGTGCCCTATGAAAAGGCGCTTACCGCCTGGCAAGACCCGACCCACCTCCGGGCCATGAACGAGAACTCATGGATTTATTACACGGAGTGGTTCTGGTACCTTGGGTGGTTTAACTATCGTTTCGAGATCATGGCATCGGCATGGTTAGACATGGCATTGAAGCCTTGCGCAAGAGACCAAGCTGGCTTTATGCGAGTTGTGTTGAAGAAGATCATCACAACACCTTTCGAGAGGACGCGGGCGCGAGCGATGTGCGGCCAGCTCGCGGCTACGGACGATGGGGCATCAATGGGACAGGTAGGAGTCAGCAAAACCGAGGAGCACACTTACTGGCCGTCGAACGAAGTTGACATTCGTTAAGGTGTTGTATTTCGGATTTGATGTTGCCGTCTGCAATGGCGATCTCTTTGCAATTTTATCGCTTGATTCAATTAGATCCAAGACCAATGATAGTCTATAGTGATTTGATTGAACTTGGGGCAAAGTCGGAAGTGAGTGTCATCAAGAGAACTAAACTCTGGTCTTAATTTGATTTGAGACCGTCAACTCTTGCATAGTTTGTTAAGTCATATGAATGCCATCATCATCGATGAGTTTTATCCTGATGCCAGACGAGACTCTGGTTCTATTGACATTCTGAATTACATTACCGCTCTCAAGAGTCTAGGGTATGAATCTACCTTGTTGACGACAGTATCCAGCGAGGCCGATGTAAGCCATCGGTCTGATCAGGAGTTTGGGTTTCGTTGGGTGCCTGCTAATAAAATAGACGGATGGCTCTTGGATTGTAAAGGCAAATTGGAGGTTGTATTTACCTGTAGGCCTGGGCCTACTTCGGCATGGATACGAAAAATTCGATCTTTGGCGCCTGATGCTCCAATCATATATCTTACCGTCGATCTTCATTTTCTACGTCTAGAGCGAGAATTCGAGATTTCAGGCGTTCAAGAGAAGTTATTTGAAGCAAGGCGGTATAGAGCCATAGAATTAGACTGTATCAGGCAATCAGATCTAACTGTAGTTGTAAGTTCCTATGAGAGGAACTACCTGTATTCTATCGATCCTGGGCTGAGGGTTAAGTATATACCGCTTTTCAGAGAGCGAATTGGGTCGTCGATTGGTTTTGATGGGCGATCTAAGCGCGCTGTTTTCATCGGTGGTTATCAACATTTACCTAATATAGATGCTGTTTTTTTTCTTGTCGAAAGTATAGTCCCGCACATCAGGAATATGGATCCAGAAATCGAGATAGTACTTGCTGGCTCAAATATGCCTGATAGTGTTCGAAAACTTGAACGTCCTGGCGTCCGCGCAGTTGGTCAAGTTGACAGTCTCACTGAATTCTTCGATTCAGCTCGAGTTAGTATTGCTCCGCTTAGATTTGGCGCTGGTCAAAAGGGTAAGGTTTTGAGCAGTCTATCTCATCGATTGCCAGTGGTATGCAGCTCCGTAGCATCAGAAGGTATGTTTGACGGGGTTGAGAAGGGCGTGGTGATCGCCAACGATCCGGTGGACTTCGCGGCCAATATTGTCGCGCTGTGCAACTCTCGAAACGATTGGAATCGTCTTTCCGAGGAGGCGGATGAGTTATCTTGCGAGCGGAATACTTCCCTATTGCCATTATGTCTTAGTGAACTTATTAATCAAGCACTGAATAATAAATCGAAAGTAAATTTTTCTTCGAATGGTACATCCCCGGATATTCTGCTTTCCATACTGATGTTCACTCGAGATGGATTCGCTGCTGACCGGACGGTTATGCAATCTTGGATTTCACAGGTTGAGATGTCCGATTCGACGGAATTATTGATATTGAATGCGGGAAAACCGCTGCTTATAAATAAGGAATCAGATCGGGTAAAGGAAGTTCTGGGTTTCGAAGATAGTGTGGATCGTCTTAAAGAGGGGTTGATGCACGCGAAGGGAAAGTATATAAGGTTCGCCTCGGATGACGATGCAATTCTCTCTAACGCTGTATCTGAAATTGAGATTCAAGCGCTCAGGCACCAAGGGCGTGATGATGCAACTATAATTGGCGACTTCGTTCTAAAGAGTAATTACGGAGTTAATTTATGTGAACAAAACTATCATTATTATCCTCGGGGTGCCGAGAGTTATCGAGTTTTCATCAATAGCCGTGGTGCGATTCCCTCTTACTATAGTGTTTTCCCAGTCGCCCTTGTCAGGCAATGGTGTTCTTATCTTTCCAATCATCCGGTACCTTTTTCCTATGTTGATTGGCTACTCACAACACTCGCTTTCGCCCGAACAACTGTAATGCATCCTGGCTCTGGAAAGATGGTCAGCTATTATGATCAGTCAAATTGGCATGACCAAGCGAGTTCAGAGATCAGGAACCTTCAGATCATGAAGTTGAACGGCGTGCCCGATTCCATACTTCCAATGATTAATTTGTTCTGGTTAATGGATGCAGTATTGTTGCTCAACAGGCCGGCGATCGCTGGGGAATTGGAGCTTAAAGTAGATCTCTCTGAGATAGTAAAAAGGGATCAACTAAAGCGATTTGTGGATAACTTTGAGTTTCGTGCAAGAATCATCGGGCGGCATGCGGATAAGGGGTATATCGACCAGATTGCTAGACTATCGCCCTTATTTCAAGAGGTTACGCCCAATTTGCAAAGTTTTCGTGATATTATTAGCGACGTCGTGACCAAAATAGAGGGGGGCATACCAGAAGCCCTGAGTCACTACTTTTGTCCTTCCTTGATTCGGCAGTGATTCCATGTGCCAGTTCAACAACCCGAAAGGCCGCGATTCGAGAACCTATGGGGTTGAATTGAAGATATGAGTCTGCCGATTGCGATCAGAAGAGACGACTTCCACTTGTCCCGTGCAGCATCAGATCTGCCCGCCACCCTTTCAGACCTCCTGTAAAGTGATCATGCATCCAGAGCTGCCATTTAGTACAGCCCAGGTCGAAGAGTTCCAGCGCAACGGAGTGCTGATTCTGAGAAAGTTCTACGATCTGGGGCGTGACATCGAACCGATCCAACGCGCGATCTACGACCTGATTGGCGTCCTGATTACCAAGTACAGGCTGCCCATTACCCGCCCGACGTTCGCCCCCGCTACCTTCGACGTCGGCTACCAGCAACTGATTGCCGCCAACCGCACCTATGGTGCGGAACTTTACGATGCAGTCAAGCAGATCCCGGCTTTCGTGCGATTGGTGGCGCACCCGTTACATGACCAGTTGTTTGCGCACCTGCGCCCCGGTTCTGTGCCGGCCGTGGCGGCCGGCGGCTACGGCATCCGCATCGACAACCCGCACGAAGATCGTTTCCGCGCCAACTGGCATCAGGAGTATCCAGCCCAGTTGCGCAGCCTCGACGGCCTGGTTTACTGGAGCCCGCTGGTTCCGGTGACTGAAGAGATGGGGCCGGTCGAGTTTTGCCCCGGGTCGCAGGTCGAAGGGCCGTTGCCGGTCTATACACGCGACCCGAGTAACCCCGCCAAGATCGGCGCCTACTCCCTCACACTCAAGGGCGAAGCGGAATTGCTGCGCAGGTACCCGCGTGTCAGCCCGCTGACCACCCCCGGCGACCTGGTGGTGATCGACTTCCTCGTGCTCCACGCCTCCGGCCACAACCGCAGCCAGCGCTCACGCTGGACCATGCAGTTGCGCTACTTCAATTTCTTGGAGCCGACCGGCCAGCGCCACGGCTGGCGCGGCTCCTATTCTGCCGGCGTTGACTTCCGCAACGTACACCCGGAACTCTGTGCCGACTGATCATGAGCCACCTCAACTGCAACCTGTGCGGCACCGCGCTAAACGACAAGATCTACGACTCCGGCGATGCACTGTCCCTGACCTCGCTATGCACCGTGCATGAAGGCCGCACCGAGGTTTATGCCTGCGGCCGCTGTGCCCACATCCAGAGTGCCGCCATGGAGGACATAGACGCTTACTACGACGACAGTTATGACATCCTGGTTGACAGTGAGGAAGAGGATCAAATTTACGACGTTGTGGGCGGACGCAAGATCTACCGCACGGAACACCAGGTGCGGGTGCTGCGCGAGAAGCTTGCGCTAGCACCGGGCATGAAGATCCTCGACTATGGCTGTGCCAAGAGCTCCACCATGCGCACACTGGTGGGGCAGATTCCAGAGCTGGAAGTGCACCTCTTCGACGTTAGCGACCGCTCCCGTCCGTTCTGGAACAAATTCATCCCTGCTGAGCGAGGCGCGACCTTCGAATTGCCCGTCGATTGGCATGGCCGGTTCGATGCCGTGACGTCGTTCTTCTCGCTGGAACACATGGCGCAGCCGGAGGACGAGTTGCGCAAGATTGCCTCGGTGCTCAAAGTTGGCGGCACTTTCTACGGCATCGTGCCCAACGTGCTTGCCAACACGGCCGACCTTATCGTGGTCGACCATGTAAATCACTTCACGCCGCCCTCGCTCGCCTGGCTGCTGCGCGCCAACGGTTTTGGCG
>CAZLJL010000131.1:0-5318 GCA_964559785.1 uncultured Bifidobacterium sp. | reverse complement strand
ATCGTGATCCAGCGCGGCGCACTGACACGCAAACCATCATCATCAATCAGAAATCCGATGGTCTTACGCTTCGAGCGTAGCAGTCGATAATCAAGGTTCAGGGTATCGAGACGCAGACGTCGATGACCGGGCGGAATCGGTGTATCGGGTACCGTGGAAGCAACAGCAGGTGACGGGTGCGTATCGCTGAACAGATCATCCAGCGAGAGCTGATTCGGATCAGGAATCCGCTTTCTGAGTAGTTTGGTCAGTGGCATCAGCAATATAAGCAGCGTATCAACTACGCGTAAGCCCCGGGAGTAATAACGCGCATCTCGGATTCTATCCAATGTTCGACCTTTTCCATCAACTGGCTCGCGGTCAAGCCTTGCGGTGAAATAGGCGCCCCAATCGAGACAGTGATGGTACCCGGTTTTTTGATGAAGGCATTACGCGGCCAGCAATCGCCAGAGTTGACGGCAATCGGAACTACCGGCGTATCGGTACCAATCGCCAGAATCGCACCGCCGTTCTTGTAGTTACCCTGACTGCCAACGGGTGTGCGTGTCCCCTCGGGGAACATGATGACCCACTGTCCATCATTCAGCCTGCGCTTGCCGGTCTCGATCACCTGCGCCATTGCCTCACGGCCTCGGCTGCGGTCGATGGCAATCATACGTAGCATTGCCAACCCCCAGCCGAAAAAGGGGATGTAGAGCAGCGATTTTTTGAAGACGAAGATCAGCGGGCGTGGCATCAGCCAGCAATAGAAAATGGTTTCCCACGCCGACTGGTGCTTGGACAGCAAGATGACTGGTGCATCCGGAAGATTCTCGAAGCCTTTGATCTGCCAGCGGATACCACAAACATACCTAGCGGCGTAGCTGATGAAGACATTCCAGCGAATGATCATCCAGTAACGCTGCCGATAAGGCAGTAAAAGGAAACCAAAGCAGCCGATAGCCCAGACCACGGTTGCAATCACGATCAGCACAGCGAACACGAGCGAGCGGGCAAACAGCAGTGGACGATCCATCATGAATCCAGGAATACGATTTCTTGAAAGCGCAGCACCACGGGTCAGCGCTTTGGGGCGAGTGCAGAGCGCGCAGCCTCAGTGGTTTCGCTAATCAGATGCGCTGTTTGCAGTAATTGCTCGACAACTTCGGCAAGATTATTGAACACTTGGGTACCCGGCGGCAGTCCGCCGGTTTGAAGGGTTTTCTCACCCTTGCCGGTGCGAACTAAATAGGGCGTGCAGCCAACTTCGAAGGCAGCCTGCATATCGCGCAGCGCATCGCCAACCATGGGCACACCCTTCAGCCCAACGCCGAAGCGCTCGCCGATTTCGGTCAGCATACCGGGTCGTGGCTTACGACAGTCGCAGAACTCGTCCACCGCGTGAGGACAAAAGAATATTGCATTGATATGCGCGCCTACGGCCAGCGCTGATAAATGCAGTTTTTGATGAATCGCGTTCAACATCCGCATATCGATCAGCCCCCGCGCAACAGCCTGCTGATTCGTAGCAATCGCGACCTGATAGCCATGCTGATTCAGTCGTGCGATCGCTTCCAGTGAACCCGGAATGGGTCGCCATTCAGCGGGTGATTTGATGTACTCATCTGAATCAAAATTAATGACGCCATCGCGATCCAGAATAACCAGTTTTTTTGGCGTCTGCATGCGTGATGACTCAGGCGGCGAGTTTGGAAATGTCGGCAACGCGATTCATCATGCCGTGCAGCGTATTCAGCAGTGAGAGGCGGTTGGTACGGAGTGATGCATCCTCAGCCATCACCATTACATCATTGAAAAAAGCATCGACATCATCACGTAGTGCAGCCAGTGCTTTCAGCGTGCCAGTAAAGTCGCCGGCGGCGAATGCTTTATCCACTTCATTGCGGGTATCGGTCAGTGCACCATACAGACGTTGCTCGGCACTTTCTTGTAGCAGCGACGGATTGATCTCGCCGAAAGCATTTTCATTCTTCCTGAGAATGTTGGTGATGCGCTTATTGGCAGCGGCCAGCGACTGAGCTTCCGGCAAGGCCGAGAAGGTTTTTACCGCGTCGAGTCGCTTGACGATATCGTCCAGGCGATCCGGTGCTTGCGATACGACCGCCTCGACCGTGTCTTGTGAATAGCCTCGCTCACGTAACAAACCACGCAGTCGATCATGCAGAAAAACTATCACCTCGTTCACCGGTGAAGAGAAGTGCGTATTACCCTTGAACGGCTCGGCGGCGATTGCCAGCAGATGCGATAGCGATAGATTTAACTGTTGCTCAATCAGCATGCGCAAAATACCAAGGGCATGCCGACGCAATGCGAATGGATCTTTATCACCGGTGGGTGAAAGACCAATTCCCCAGATACCAACCAGCGTCTCTAATTTGTCGGCCAGTGCGACGATGGACCCTGTGCGCGTTGAGGGTAAGTCGTCACCTGCAAATCTGGGTTGGTAGTGTTCGCCGATCGCCGTCGCTACTTCTTCATGCTCACCATCATGACGCGCATAGTAGGTTCCCATTACGCCCTGCAGCTCGGGAAATTCACCCACCATATCGGTGAGTAGATCCGCTTTCGATAGCAGGGCGGCGCGTTCTGCAAGCTGCGCATCTGCACCAAGCGATTTGGCGATTGCTGCAGCCAGCGCGACGACACGGCTATTGCGTTCGGCTTGGGTGCCTAGCTTGTTGTGATAAACCACCGAACCCAAGCCGCCGATGCGATCGTGCAGGGACCGCTTGCGATCTTGTTCAAAGAAGAATTTTGCATCCGACAGACGCGGACGAATCACCCGCTCATTACCGCGAATGATGTTGGTCGGATCAGAGGTTTGAATATTGGAGACAATCAGAAAACGTGAGCGCAACTTGCCGGCTTTATCGGTCAGCGCGAAATACTTCTGATTGGTTTGCATGGTCAGAATCAGACATTCCTGCGGCACAGCGAGGAATTCGTCATCAAACTTGCACGCATAAACCACCGGCCACTCGACCAGAGCGGTCACCTCGTCGAGCAGTGCGGGCGGCATCAGGATGTCATCATCACCCGCAGCAGCGAGCAATTCGCCATGAATTTTTTGCTTACGGGTTTCGAATGCGGCAATCACCTTGCCTTGTTCCCGCAGTAGGTCCACGTAGTGATCGGCGTGGGAAATTGTCAGCTGCGATTTCTCGGAGAGGAAGCGGTGGCCCAGCGTCGTACGGCCAGAGGGCAGGCCGAGTATCGATAGCGGTATGACTTGATCGTCGAGCAGCGCTACCAATCCATGAACCGGCCGAACGAATTGTACGGTCTCACCATCCGGACGCTGGTAGCTCATCACCTTTGGAATCGGTAGCTTGCCGATACTGTCTTCAAGCGCCGCCTGAAGTCCAACAGCGAGTGTTTGCCCCGGTGCGGTGTAGCTGAAAAAAAGGCTTTCTGCTTTACCGTCTGAAGCGCGCTCAAGCTCGGCCAAGCCAATGCTATCGCGTCCAGCTTGAGCGGCCAGGGATGCCAGTTTTTTCTGCAGCGGTGCGGTAGCGTTGCCGTCTTTGTCGAGTGCAACGCTCACTGGTAACACTTTTTCGCGGATTGGTTTGTTCGGTGAGGCGCTACGAACGGCGGTGATGTGTACGGCCAGTCGGCGTGGGGTAGCGTAGGCAGTCGCGATTGCACCAGCCTCGAGAAAGTCACGCGTCGCGAGTCCGTCATGGATCAATGTAGCGAAGGTATCGCCAAGACGCGCAAGCGCCTTGGGCGGCAATTCTTCGGTGAGTAATTCAAGCAGCAGTGTGTGTGTCATTGGCAGCTTCTCGACATGCGTTCAGCGGGCGTTCAGGCAGCTTTGCGAGTGTCGCCAAGCATTGGAAAACCGAGCGCTTCGCGCGATGCGTAATACGCTGCGGCGACGGCACGGGCCAAGTTGCGAATCCGGCCGATATAGGCAGCGCGCTCCGTGACGGATATGGCACCACGTGCATCGAGCAAGTTGAAGGTATGCGCGGCCTTCAGGACCATCTCGTACGCGGGCAATGCCAGCTTGGCTTCCATCAGCCGCTTGGCCTCTGACTCATAGTTTGAAAACAGCGAGAACAAGAATTCGGCATTCGAGTACTCGAAATTGTAGGTAGATTGTTCAACTTCGTTCTGGTGAAATACATCGCCGTAGGTCAGCGATTTTTTCACACCATTTTCTTCCCACTCAGTCCAAACAAGATCAAAGACGTTTTCAACGCCTTGCAAATACATGGCGAGTCGCTCAATGCCATAGGTGATCTCGCCCAGCACAGGTTTGCAATCGATACCCCCGACCTGCTGGAAATAGGTGAACTGTGTCACCTCCATCCCGTTCAGCCACACTTCCCAGCCCAAACCCCAGGCGCCCAGCGTGGGGTTTTCCCAGTCATCTTCGACAAAGCGCACATCGTTTTCCGTCAGCTTGAGCCCAAGCGCTTCGAGTGAGCCGAGGTAGAGATCCAGAATATTTTCTGGTGCAGGTTTGAGCACGACCTGATACTGGTAGTAGTGCTGCATGCGGTTCGGGTTTTCACCATAGCGACCGTCCTTGGGGCGGCGCGATGGCTGCACGTAGGCGGCACGCCATGGCTCGGGCCCGATCGCACGCAGAAAGGTGGCGGTATGCGATGTGCCCGCGCCAACTTCCATGTCATAGGGCTGCAGTAGCGCACAGCCGTGGGTATCCCAATATTCCTGCAGTGTCAGAATGACTTGTTGGAAGCTCAGCATGGGGGATGAAACAGGTTCGCCAAAACCCGCGATTTTATCGGGTTTTATCAGAGCTAGGCCCATCGCTCCGCGAATATCGTCAGAGCCTGCGCTTAGTCGTAGACCGAGCGGCCGCGTGATTTCAGCCAGAGTAGTGCGACGATCAGCGCGGCCAATCCGACGGGCAGGCTATTCCCGATCCGCACATAGGGCGTCAGGCCCTGCGTGCCTTGCACGCTAGCCTCCAGCGAGCCTTGTGTGAAAGGGGGAAGTTGCGCGACGACCTCGCCTCGATGATCGATGATCGCGGTGGCGCCGGTGTTGGTCGCGCGCAGCATGGGTCTGGCGCTTTCCAGCGACCGCATCTGCGAGATTTGGAGGTGCTGTGGCAGCGCGACAGTATCGCCGAACCATGCAATATTTGAAACATTCAGCAGCACGCTTGGCACAGGTGCGTGACGGTCTGATGCTGCAAGCAGTTGTGCCGCAATCTCCTCACCGAACAGATCCTCGTAGCAGATATTGGGCAATACCCACTGATCCTTCACGTGAAAGGCAGGCTGATGAAGATCGCCGCGCCCGAAGTCGCCGAGTGGCATACGCATCATGTCGACAAACCA
>CAZLJL010000130.1:0-5326 GCA_964559785.1 uncultured Bifidobacterium sp. | reverse complement strand
GTGCAATCGCTGAATATCACGGGTGATGAGCGCTTCGATCTGATCGGTCTTGAGCAAGACATCAAGCCGCAGCAAAATGTGACACTGGTGATTCATCGTGCCAATGGCCAGACCCAGCATGTGAAATTACTGCTGCGTATCGATACGCCGATTGAAGTCGATTACTACCGGCACGGTGGCATCCTGCCTTTCGTACTGCGCCAACTGCTGGCAGCATGACACCAAGGTGCCAGCCGCAGTGAGGCTGGCACCAACTTCACCGTGCAGACAAATATAGAAATTAATTTGTAGATCTGAATCAAGTATTCAACCGGAGACAAACTGATGTGGAAAATGCTTGTAGCGTTTGTAATTTTTGCGGCTGCGGCGCTGGCGGCTGTTTTCAGCATGGGCGATAAGGCTAGCCTGCAGGGCGAAGCAGGCGGCCATGGAGATACTCACACTGAGGCACCGGCGACGGCTAGTCCGGCACCAGCGCCTGCCGCTGCAGATGCGGCGGCTGCACCGGCTGCACCAGCAACACCGGAAGCAGAGAAAAAGTAAGCTTGCGCGCTTGCGATCAAGCAGCCCGCTTCGGCGGGCTTTTGTTTTGTCATCTCAAGGGCTGACGCATCCAGTACAATCGCCGCTCCCTCCTCACGCCTCACCGCAAACCATGCGCCGCTCGCCTAAAAATCCGATCCGTAAGTTTTCTGCCGAGAGCCAGCGCCTCGCCTCACTGGCGCAATCCATGGTGCGCGCCTCCAGTCGGATTGAAACAAGAGCATGGGAAACCCGACTCGATAGCCTTCTGCAGAAACAGCTCGCGAATAATCAGCAGCAGGCGATCGATAACGCGCTCGATCATCTGTTTCACACCGATCTCGACGCCTACGATACGCTGCTTGACTCCATCGAAGCCATCAGTAGTAGCTGCACCATTGAGGAAGGCGATAAACGCTACGACGCGCTGCTGATCGCAATTCCAGTGTTAGCTTGGACACGATTCACGATCCCATCCGGTCCGATTAACGCCACCATATTGCAAACCATTTCTGCGCAGTTGCATGGGCATATTCTCGCTGCCAACACACGCGCTACGGTGGCACCGGTATTGTTCTCTATTGATCAGTTGCCGCGCAGCTATTGCGAAACTTACCAACTGACCCGCCGTATGGCCGAGTCGGCCATTTCCGGTAAAGCTCAGCCAGCACCAACAGTACTACCGGAAACTGCAGCGTTCCTGGCGGATACGCGCCATCTGTTGGCACTGGTAACCGCCGAGACTGGACAGCCTTTGCTGCGCTGGCAAGAGGATGAGACCGGTAGCAATCTACAGACGCTCAGCCAATCAGCGCTCACGCAGTGGCAACTACAAGCAGGACCGAATCTACAAAACTTGTTGCCGGGCTGCGGTATTGAATTGTTATTGCCCAGCGCCTACTACGTCGCGTGCCGCGAAGCGGACAAAGCGATTCGCCCAATATCACTGCGCGCCGCTGTCTATTACCTCACCCACGTGCTTTCTGTAGAGCCCGCGCAACTCTCCGCCGTAATTGCTGCTGTCGGTGATGAGGCAAGCGATATGCGCGTCGACGAGTTTCGGATCAGCTACAGCGTGACCGGTAACAATGACGTCGTGTATGGCGTTGTATGGCCTTTGTACGATGAAGAAAGTGCAGAAGAATACGTCGCCAATCTCACGCATCAACGCGCCGTAGTGAGTGCGCCCTCATCACCGCTACAGCAAATCATTTCGGTACTGCGCGAGAGCGGTATCACGCGCATCCAGCAAGCGGATAGCGTGTTTCCGCCAGAGTATTGCGATGACTGCGGCGCACCGCTGTTTTGCGATGTCGAGGAAGAAATGGTGCATGCCGAAATGCCTGAAGACGCAGGGCAAAATTCTGGGCATCTGCATTGAAGAACTTTTAACACCCTCTGATATACTCGCGGGCTTGTCGGGGCGTAGCGCAGCCTGGTAGCGCACTTGCATGGGGTGCAAGGGGTCGCGAGTTCGAATCCCGCCGCCCCGACCATTGTAATCAAGCAGTTAGGCCAATCTTCGGATTGGCTTTTTTATGGGCGAATGGTGTTCGTCGAAAACTCCCCAACAAATTGACCAACAAATCCACCAGTTAGACGGATCATTTGCCCGTCGATCGCGCATTCTGGATTTATGAGTGCGCCGA
Source organism: uncultured Bifidobacterium sp. (assembly GCA_964559785.1). Taxonomy (GTDB): domain Bacteria; phylum Pseudomonadota; class Gammaproteobacteria; order Burkholderiales; family Burkholderiaceae_D; genus Pernthalerella. The sequence continues at coordinate 3,155 of CAZLJL010000130.1, read as the reverse complement.
CTGGGATAGCGGCCGAAAAACCTTTCGCGCACGAAATACCCTTCCCCACATCCCTGACCAAACTTAGGACTGGTATTACCTTCGAGCTATTGAGAGCAAGAATCTCGGAAAATTTGTTATCAGACTATTCATATTCCGCACTTTTTTAGGCAAAAGGTTGCTAGAAAACAATATAATGTCCGACCCGTGACCATTGATTCCAACGAATCCCGCCAGAGGACGTAGCGATGCAGTTGATGTGGGTTTCCGGCCCAACAGGGCGTGTGCGCACTATCTCGATCACCTTCAAGAAGGTGGTGGTTGCGGCGTTGGTGGCATCCTTTTCGCTCGTCTTCACCGGGTTTTTGCTGTACCTGGTCGGCTTCAAGATCGCGGTTGAAACTAGCCCCGAACTCGCGCGCACTTTGGGTGGTGTGACAACTGAAGCTGAGCAACAACGCATGGAGGCGATTTATCGTGAGCGCCTCGCTAAAATGCAATCGATGCTCGACGCCACTGCGCAAGATATTCGTCAGCTGCAGCAGCTAAAAAATCGGTTCATGGAAATCGCAACGCCCGCATCACTGCGCGAGCGTGGTGCCGCTAAAGAAGATGGCCGTGGTGGCCCGCTGCTGCTGATGCCGAGCACACGTCCTCCACTCGACGCCACTCAGCCGCTGAGCGAAACGCTGGACAACGCCATGGGCGAATTCGGCCAATTCAATAAAACCATCAGAACCATGCGAGCCGATTGGGACAAGCAACTCCAGTGGTTGCACACGCTCCCGACTGGCGTACCAATTGGCGGTGATTTCCGCATGACGAGTGGCTTCGGCCTACGCGTTGATCCGTTTACACACACCTTGGCACGTCACGAAGGCCTCGACTTCACCGCCATGCACGGCACGCCTATTCTCGCGGCCGCAGATGGCTTGGTGACGCGCTCAGGATGGGAAGACACCTACGGCAATATCGTTGAGGTGACCCACGCAGAAGGCTTCATGACGCGCTACGCGCACATCAGCAAGCGTCTCGTCACTGAAGGCCAACGCGTCAAGCGTGGTCAGCATATTGCTGACGTCGGAAGCACTGGCCGCTCTACAGGCCCACACCTGCACTACGAGGTGTTTCGGCATGGTCATGTGATGAACCCGGCCCAGGTACTGCCTACCGGTGGCGGCTGATCTTGTCGGTTCGGAAACCGTCAAGCTCAAGCAATTTCTCTAAAACAAACCCAAGTTATTGATTTTCAGAACACGGCTTTACGAGGCTCATTTGCTGCTAATTCTGCAGATGTAACGAGTCACGAGATCACGAAAAAATCAATGCCGAACCGACCCAGTGTCCGGTATATTGCGGGTTAGAAAACTGGAACAGGAGGGCGCGATGTTCCGCAAAATGAAGCAAAGCAAGCTGCTACCAACCCAAGAAAAATTCGACACACTGATCGGGGCAACTACCGAGATTTATGGTCGCCTTGTACTTTTGGACAGCGTTCGTATCGATGGCAAAGTCATCGGCAACATCGAAACAGCGAAAGAAAAGAAAGTAACTGTCGCGATTGGTCGCTCAGGTGAAGTGTCCGGCGATATCACGGCGCATCGCGTGATGGTGGCTGGCAAAGTTGAAGGCAACATCTACGCCAACGAGCGCGCAGAGTTTCACAAAGACTCCGAAGTGCGCGGCGATATTACTTACGGCACCATCGGTGTCGAGCATGGTGCCAAGTTACTTGGTCTGGTGATCCAGGCACAAAACAACACCAGCACGACTGATGCTCAAACTGTGATCAAGATGGCGCAAGAGAAGAAGTAAGCACTGAATCTCTGACTGCGTACAGTCAAACAAAAAAGCCTGACGAACGTCAGGCTTTTTTGTTGCGGCAGGCTTATTACGATGCCCGCCTGTTTTTGCTTTCTCAGGGCTTCTTCTTGAGCTCGCCTTTGACCACGCCACCCCGTTGGATGGTAATGCTCTTGAAGCTCACCTTGCCATCGACCACCGCACGGCTTCCGATGGTCAAATCACGGCAGTCCAACGAGCCTGCGAAGTTACCCTTCACGTTCATGGTGTCGCAGGTCACATTACCGTCCAACACACCGGTCACACCGATCTGGATCGAGTGTAGCGATAGCGTACCGCGAACGGTGCCGTCAATCGTCAGGTAGCCGTTCGAGCGGATCTCACCAATAAACTCGAATCCCTCGCTAATGATTGAAGGTTTGAGGTTATTGACCGCCGGTTTCATGCCGCCATTGCCATTACCACCAGCGGGATAGCCGGCGTCAACATCCACCATTGGCATCTCTGGGGCGGCCGGTTCTGGCTCGATCACCGGCGGCTGGCTAGTTTCGATGGGAGTCGCCATTTTTTCCCGTTCGTCGTTACGTTTTTTATTGATGAACACGAGTCACAACCCCGAAGTTAGTAGGTGCCCGATGCCGGACCATCACCATCAATCTTCTGTAGTGAACCCTGTAGGTCACCGCCCTTTTCAATCTCGATCTCGGCGTACTGCACTGAGCCGAGCGCCTTGCCAGTCGATCTGATGAACAGCGACTTCTTGGCGGTCAAGGTGTCATGGATTTCTCCGCGGAGGTCAATGATCTCTGCAGTGACCTTACCCTTGATCACGCCAGAACTAGCAACGATCAACTCTCTTGCTGTGATGTCACCCTCGATGCTACCGGATACCGAGGCAATATCTGGAACAACGAATGTCCCGTTCAGCACGACACCTTCGCCAACTGTAAGGCATCCGCTTTGATTAGAGTCCGCCAACACCGCCTCCATGAATCTGGTGAGAGAAAAAAATCAAACACTTGGGGCTTGCCATCATCCCATCCAAAGCCACGGATGCGGGACGCTGGCAAACCGGTTTGATTCCTAAAAGAAATTATACGGTCAAATGTTCAGAAATTCGCAAAATTTTATTTCCGTGATGAATCAGTCGGTGGAAACTTCACGAAATTACCAATATGACATGCCTACTTAACGCTCTCACTTGGACCTTGCAAGTGCTTGGATAGCTACGCCCTGCGAAGCAGTCATAATTAAATCCTATGACGAAGATAGAAACAAAGCATTTGCCTTATATTTTGCAGAGCAGCATAATCCAGCTGTCTCCTCTATGTCTTCTCCTCAGATATAGATCTTGCCCGCTCCCCGAGCGGGCT
>CAZLJL010000129.1:0-5352 GCA_964559785.1 uncultured Bifidobacterium sp. | reverse complement strand
TGGCACTGGTGATGGCGTTCAATGTCTGGTTCATCATCTGGCCAAACCAGAAGAAAGCGCTTGGTATTGTCACCGTCGAGGCGGACGAAAAAGCCAAAGCAGCGCGGATGGCAATGCTGACATCACGCTTTAACACCATGCTGTCGATCCCTATGCTGTACATGATGGTGGCACAGCAAAACGCTGGTCTGTAAGTAGCGTCGCCACCCAAGAAAAAATCCCGCGTCACAACGCGGGATTTTTTTCGCCTATCGATGACAGTGCGCTGACCGATATACGCCGTTAGCGCATGCCTTTCGGCGCTTGATCAGCACCCATCAGCCGCCTAGCGCATGCGCGCGGCAAGTTCACCGATGATGCCGCGCCTGAATGCCAGCACGCAGATCACGAAGATCAAACCGGTCACCATGGTGACGGATTCACCCAGTGTATTGAACCACTCGATCGCAGTGACGTGCGCCAACCATCCGCCAACATCGCCGAGCTTATTCTCCAGTGCGATGATGATGATCGCACCCAGTACCGGGCCAAACAGCGTACCCATGCCGCCGACCAGCGTCATCAAGACCACCAGACCCGACATCGACCAGTGCACATCGCTTAGCGTACCGAAACCGAGCACAACAGCTTTTACCGATCCGGCCAACCCGGCCAGCGCAGCAGACAATACAAACGCTAGTAACTTGTAACGTGCAACCTCATACCCGAGTGAGGTAGCACGCGGTTCATTCTCACGTACCGCTTTCAGTACCTGTCCGAAAGGCGAGTGAATAATGCGCACAATCAGCGCGAAGGTCACGACCATGATTGCAAGCACGACGTAATACATGGTCAGATCGTTGCGCAAGTCGATGACGCCCAACAGATAACCACGCGGAATACTCTGCAAACCGTCTTCGCCTCCAGTGAAAGGTGCCTGCAAAAAGACAAAAAACAGCATCTGCGCCAGCGCCAGCGTGATCATGGTGAAATAAATGCCCTGCCGACGAATCGCCAGCCCGCCAATCAGCCAACCCGACAACGCAGCAAACGCAGTACCGATCAACAGCCCGAACTCAAACGGCACACCCCACACTTTCAGGGCATGGCCGGTGACATACGCCGCACCACCGAAAAATGCTGCATGGCCAAACGACAGCAAACCGGTAAAACCGATCAGCAAGTTGAATGCGCACGCAAACAGCGCGAAGCACAGGATCTTCATCAGCAGCACGGGGTACAACGCAAATGGTGCAAGCAACAGACCGATCAGTACCGCTGCATAACCCAGCTTTCTCGACATGAACTGCTCCTATTTCTCGCGGCCGAACAGACCGGCCGGCCTCACCAGCAGCACAATCGCCATGATGATGAACACCACGGTCGACGATAATTCAGGATAGAAAACCTTGGTCAGTCCTTCAATTACGCCGAGCGCAAGACCGGTAACAATCGAGCCCAGTATCGAGCCCATACCGCCAATCACCACCACCGCAAAGATCGTGACGATCAAATTCGATCCCATGAGCGGCGACACCTGCAATACGGGCGCAGCCAACACGCCAGCGAACGCGGCAAGCGCCACCCCAAAACCATAGGTCAGCGTCACCATCAGCGGTACGTTGATACCGAACGCCTCGACGATACGGGGGTTTTCGGTACCTGCGCGCAAATACGCACCAAGCCGCGTCTTCTCGATCACAAACCACGTCAGCAAACATACAACCAACGACGCGACCACTACCCAAGCGCGATAGATAGGCAGCATCATGAAACCCAGATCGGTCGCACCTACGAGCTGTGATGGCACTGCGAACGGCTGACCCGAGACACCATAGAAGGAACGGAACACGCCTTCGAGAATCAGCGTAATACCAAAGGTCAGCAGCAAACCATAAAGATGATCCAGCTGATACAACCAGCGCAGCATGGTGCGCTCAATGACCATGCCAAATAGCGCGATCAACAGCGGTGCCAGGAGCAACATCACCCAGTAGCTGATGCCGAAGTACTGCAAACCCATCCAGGCAAGGAAAGCGCCCATCATGTAGAGCGCGCCATGCGCAAAATTAATCACATTCAGCAGGCCGAAAATCACCGCCAGCCCGAGCGACAGCATGGCGTAGAACGAACCATTCACCAGGCCCAGTAGCAACTGACCCAAGAAAGCTGACAGTGGAATACCGAAGATCTCCATCGCGCTAGACCCCCAGCAATTCGTTGAGCTCGTCCATCTTCGTGCTCAGCTCAGCGGCGCCGAACTGCGCGACCACTTGCCCATGCTCGACGACGTAAAAGCGGTCCGCCAATGGCGCGGCGAAGCGGAAGTTTTGCTCGACCATCACAATGGTGTAACCCTTGGCTTTCAGCGTCGCGATCATGCGCGCCAGCGCTTGCACAATCACTGGCGCCAAGCCCTCCGAGATTTCATCCAGCAGCAGTAACTTGGCACCCGTACGCAGAATGCGGGCGACCGCCAGCATCTGCTGCTCACCACCAGAAAGGCGGGTGCCCTGACTGGAACGCCGCTCTTCCAGATTAGGAAACATCTGATAAATCTCTGCCACCGACATGCCACCCGCGGCCAGCGTGGGCGGCAGCATCAGATTTTCTTCTGCCGATAGCGACGAAAAAATCGCACGCTCCTCAGGGCAATAGCCGACACCGAAGTGTGCAATCCGATGCGTCGGCAGCGTGATGGTTTCCATGCCATTGATCTTGATCGATCCGCTGCGCCGTCCGGTCAGCCCCATGATGGCGCGCAGTGTGCTGGTCCTGCCGGCACCATTGCGGCCCAGCAGCGTCACGACCTCGCCCTGGGCAACCGACAAATTCATGTCATGCAGAATATGCGACTCGCCATACCAGGCGTGCAGTCCCTTGATCTCGAGCGCGAGTGTCATCCGTGCGCTCCTTCGAGTGGTGCGGTGCCGCCCATATACGCCTCAAGCACCTGCGGGTTCCGCGATACGGTCTCGTAATCACCCTCTGCCAATATCGCGCCACGTTGCAGTACCGAGATACGGTCGCTGATACCTGCGACCACACTCATGTTGTGCTCAACCATCAAGATCGTGCGCCCCTTCGATACCTTCTTGATCAACTCGGTCACCCGCTTGACGTCCTCATGTCCCATGCCCTGGGTCGGCTCGTCGAGCAGCATCAACTCGGGATCCATCGCCAGCGTGGTGGCAATTTCAAGCGCACGCTTGCGACCATACGGCAAATCGACCGTTGGCTGATCGGCAAATTCGCGCAGCCCCACCTCATCCAGCAAAGCGAGTGCCCGATCATTCAACTGGACCAACGAACGCTCGCTTTTCCAAAATTGAAACGAAGTCCCTAATGTGCGCTGCAAGCCAACGCGCACATTCTCAAGCACCGAAAGATGCGGAAACACCGCCGAGATTTGGAAAGAGCGAATGATGCCCATGCGCGCGATCTGTGCAGGCCGCAGCATGGTGATGTCACGACCATTGAACAGAATCTGTCCGGCGCTTGGTGCGATGAACTTGGTCAGCAGGTTGAAGCACGTGGTCTTGCCAGCACCGTTCGGACCGATCAGGGCATGGATATGCCCACGCTGGACACGCAGGTCGACCTGACTGACCGCGACGAAGCCCTTGAACTCGCGCGTCAGGCCGCGGGTCTCGAGAATAATGTCTGACATAGGGGTGGGTGGGAATTGGGTCCGGGCAACAGCCGCAAACTTATTCGATTTCCAAGAAAAAACAAACTGGATTATCGATATCGACCTCAGTTTGCACTGCAACACGGATGATTTCCCCATCCATTGGCGGACCGAAAGGGGCAGCAATGGGGGCAGACATCACATAAACCGTGCGAATAAGCGCCGCTTTGTGTATTCTGGCGGTCAAAGATCTAAAACATAGACCCCATGCAATCCCTGTTCGGCGATATCAGTAACCTCATCAGCCTGTCGATCACCCCGGCATTTCTCATGCTGGGCGTTTTGCTGCAAATGCGGGTGCTGAACAACCGCCTTGAGCGCATCAGTGATCGTCAGGAAGTGCTTGAGCAGCGGCTGTCCGCTGGCGGTGTGCGTGCGTTACTACAGCACGAGTTGGTTGTGCTGTACCAACGCGCCGAGGTGATTCATCGCGCAGTCAGCTTTTCTTCGGTCAGCATGGCGACCGTATGCGCGGTGGTGGTTGCGCTGTTTGCAGATGATCTGTTCAGCCTGCGGTTGGCATCACTGATCGCGTTTCTGTTCGTGGCTGCGATGGTGATGCTGATTGGTAGCTTCAGCTTGCTTCTGCACGAAATCTTCATCGCCAGCCACTCGATGCCAAGCACGGCGTTATTGCCGACTCGCCAGCGCGATCTGCATCACTAAGACGCTGCGACTGGCTTCTCCTGCGGTAGCCAAAAGCGCTGACGCATACCCTCCAGGCCTACCGCCGCCATGACCTCGTGTAATCTTTGCGCTGCGCGCTGACGTGGCAGATTCTTATAGCTGGCGATGATTAGCTCGTTCTTCATCGAATGCTCCCAACCGACCAGTTCAGTCACATTCAGCTGATAACCATGTGCCTCGAGTTGCAGGCAGCGCAGTACATTCGTCAGGTGGCTGCCGAATTCACGCGTGTGGATGGGATGCCGCCACAGCTCGCTCATTGAATCGCGCGACAGCATCTGGCCCTTCAATTGTCGCAGTTGCGCCGCTACCTCGGCCTGACAACAAGGCACGAGCACGATGAAGCGCGCATGTTTTTTCAGGGCAAAGCTGATCGCATCATCCGTCGCTGTGTCGCACGCATGTAAAGCGGTCACGATATCGACGTGTTCAGGCAAGTCCGTCGATGTCATCGACTCGGCTACTGACAAGTGATGAAAGCGCATGCGGGTGAAGCCCAACTGTTCAGCCAGCGATCGCGCACGGCTCACCAAGTCCTCACGCACCTCAATACCGTGAATCCAAGCGCCATCCTCGTACTGCTTGAAGAATAAATCATACAAAATGAAACCGAGATAGGACTTGCCCGCACCGTGGTCCACTAGGGAAAATGGGCGCTGCTCGTCATGCAGCTGTTGCAGCAAGGGCTCAATGAACTGAAACAAGTGATACACCTGTTTTAGCTTGCGACGGCTGTCCTGATTCATCTTGCCGTCACGCGTCAAGATATGAAGCGCCTTGAGCAATTCGATGGATTGACCAGCGCGGATCTCGGGTTCTGCCATGGTGATACATACATGTGCGATTGACACACGATAGTAACCCACCTGCTGTACCGATCACGACTACGCAGCGGCGCTGGATGGGCTGCGCCCTGCTCAAGCAGGCACTAGCGCATCAGCACATACTCACCTGGTGCTGCGGGGAGTTCGTTATCGTCACTATGAATCGGCACC
>CAZLJL010000128.1:0-5369 GCA_964559785.1 uncultured Bifidobacterium sp. | reverse complement strand
CCACGCTGGGGCCGCTCATGTCTAAACATAGGGCCCGAGTACCATAAGCGTTTAGGACCTTCGTAGGTCAGGTTATGTTCCAGTACGGCGCGCACGACGCCTGCAGTACTTTCCGGCCGCAAGGTCAGCTGGTCGCCATTCATACTGTCAGTGAAGGAATACATCTCTTTCTCGACAATATCGGTAACGGTGCCTAGTCCACGCGCGAACAAGGCCGTGGGCTCAACGATTGGCGTGCGGATCTGCTGATAGCCGTAGCTGCGCAACACCGACTGCACAGTATTCTCAAATAACTCCCACAGTGGTGCGTCGTCGGGCAGTACATCATTCATGCCCTTAACCCCGAGGATTTTTTCTTTTTTAGCTTCTGCCATAACGGGTCTTCACATAATCCAGTACGATGGTTTGAAATTCTTCGGCGATACGTTCACCCCGCAGCGTGACCGACTTCTGACCATCGACAAAAACCGGCGCGGCCGGTGACTCGCCGGTTCCGGGCAAGCTGATGCCAATGTTGGCGTGCTTGGACTCACCGGGGCCGTTGACGATACAGCCCATCACCGCAACGTTCATCTCTTCCACGCCCGGATAACTGGTCTTCCACACCGGCATCTGCTCGCGCAGATAGGTTTGGATTTGATCTGCCAGTTCCTGAAATACGGTGGATGTCGTGCGACCGCAGCCGGGACAGGCAATCACCATGGGCGTGAATTTACGCAAGCCCATGGTCTGTAAAATTTCCTGCGCAACAATAACTTCCTTGGTTCGATCACCGCCAGGCTCAGGGGTCAGCGAAACCCGTATGGTGTCGCCGATACCCTCTTGTAACAGCACACCGATCGCTGCAGTCGATGCAACAATCCCCTTACTGCCCATGCCCGCCTCGGTCAGTCCAACATGAAGCGGGTAATCGCAACGACGCGAAAGCTCGCGATACACCGCGATCAAATCTTGCACGCCCGATACCTTGCAGGACAGCACAATACGATCACCCGGCATACCCAGCTCTTCGGCGCGCTGTGCATTTTCGAGTGCCGAGGTAATCAGCGCTTCATACATCACCGCTTGCGCACTCCACGGCTCGGTGCGTTGTCCATTTTCATCCATCATTCGCGCCAATAGGGACTGGTCGAGACTACCCCAGTTGACGCCAATTCTCACCGGCTTGTCGTACTTGTTCGCTACTTCGATCATCTGCGCGAACTGCGTATCTCGCTTCGCGCCCTGCCCCACGTTACCGGGGTTGATACGGTACTTGGAGAGCGCTTCTGCACACGCGGGATGGCGCGTTAGTAACAGGTGACCGTTGTAATGAAAATCGCCCACCAGCGGCACATCAATACCCATTTTGTCTAACTGCTCGCGAATCGCTGGAACAGCTGCTGCCGCTTCTTCTGTGTTGACAGTAATACGCACGACTTCAGAGCCAGCGCGGGCCAGTTCTTTAATCTGGATCGCGGTACCGATCGCATCGGCAGTGTCCGTGTTCGTCATGCTCTGCACGACCACGGGTGCGCCGCCGCCGACCAGTACTTTTCGGTCGCCGTAGCGCACAACCGATTGGCGCGTGATCTTTCGCGCTACAGGTCCTGAGGGTATGGGCGAGACGAACTGATCCATGAATAGCTCCTTACTTGAGACTCAGCTTAGCGACGTTATCGCGTGCTACTGCGCGCAGGTTGAGCGTCTGCCCACGCAGGCTAGCGTCTACACCGGCGGCGTTTCCGATCACCAGTATCACGGGTTCGTTCACTTCAACCAATTCTGTCGTCCCCGCTTTCATTAACCGCGAGATGAGTCTACGTTCACCCTCGACGGTGGTGACCTCAACCCAGCTATCTTCACGCGCCTTTATTTCAAGCGCGCTAGCAGAGCTCGCCCCAATACCCAATGAGCTGAGTACATCCGCTTTCTCGTTCCCCGCCTCTGGCGAGGACGCTTCTCTGCCGCCGGTCAGCGGTGGTAGCGCATCGATCACCTTGGCATAGTCCACACTTGGCACGGAGAACCACTCATAGCGAAACGCGATAAACACCAGCGCAACCACCACGGCCGCTGCCATCACCAGGGAAGGCCATTTGCTCGAGCTGCGGCGCCGAGGCGGGGGCGATTGTCGGCCGCGCAGACCCGGGGCAGGCAAAGGACGTCTTACGACCATACTTTCGAATGCCGGGTTAGGCTCGTTCGACAACATGGCGATCAGCGGCGCCGGGTCGAGCTCTAGCAGCTTGCAATATGAGCGGATGAAGCCACGGACGGTGGCCATGCTGGCGAGTTGAGCGAAATCATCCGACTCCAGCGCAATGATCTGGCGCGGCGAGATTTTCAGTCGGCCAGAAACATCCTCGACCGACAAACGAAACTCTTTCCGGCGCTTGGCAAGCAATGCCCCCGGTAGCTGCTCGGCCAGGCTCTCAGCGACATGCTCCTGATGAAGTACGCCTTCCTGATCAGCAACCGCTACTGAAGCCGAATCGATGGAGGGTGACTGCTCGATCGTCGATTCTTCATCAGTATCAGCAGTTGATGCAGTGCCATCCTTCGTGGGCACTTTGTGGTCAGCTGAAGCATGATCATCGCCCGTCGACCCCGACGGCAATCCGGCCATAGGATCATGGGGTGGATCAGTGATCGGCAGCGCCGGATCAGATTTATCTTTATCGCTCATTGGTTTCGGTACGCAAATAGGCTTGCAACTGCGGGGATTCCGGGAATAGTCGCTTCCACTGTGCGGCGATGCTGCGTTCAGCATCTCTATCGCCCAGCCGCTGCTCAATAGCTACTGCCAATGCGTAGTCCTGGCTAGCTGCCTTGCCACTACCAAGCACTACTTTGAGATATCGTCGCGCCTGCTGATCATCACCGCGCTCGATAGCAAGCCGCGCTAGTTGAGACCTGGCTGCCAGCAGACCAGCGTCTGCCTGAAGCGCTCGCTGAAAATAACGCTCGGCGCGATCACGATCATTCAGCCGCAAGCTGCAAGTGCCAGCGTTCATCGCTGCATTCGCCGGCGCCGCGTACCGTCGGTGGGATAACGCACGATCGAAATAGGGCAAGCTCTCTGCCGCTTTGCCTGTTTCACAGAGCAGCCAACCCATATTGTTTTGTAGGGCAGGATCTTCCGGCGCTGAACGCAGTGCATGCACCATGCTCTGCCTTGCCTGCTCCGGTTCACCCAGCTGCATCAAGGCCAGCGCACGCAGGCCGAGCACGTCAGCGCGGTTTGGCGCGATCTCGAGGGCGCGATTCGCCTCCTCAAGCGCGGTAGCGTGACTGCCTTCCGAGAAGTAAGCTTTTGCCAGCTCCAGCCGAGCGCTCGCACGTTGCTCGGCATCAGCAGAAACGGCCTGATCACGCAGCGTATGCGTGCATGCGCCAAGTGAACACAGTGCGACCAAAACAATCCAACGATTCATTGATACTTCACCCAGGAATCTCAACAATACGACCAAAATCTGCACCGTATTTTTGCTGATAAGAATCCAAACTGCGCATCCGCTCTTGTACACGGGTACGGTCCTGCACGTCGCCTGCTAGTTGGCCGCAGGCTGCGTCAATATCATCGCCGCGCGTCTTGCGAACGGTTGTAACGATGCCGGCATCCATCAGAATTTGAGCGAACGCCTTGATCCGCGCCGCACCAGAGCGACGCAATCCCGAAGCCGGAAACGGATTGAATGGGATCAAATTAAACTTGCAAGGCACATCACTCACTAGCTTGAGCAACTCGCGCGCATGTGCATCCGTGTCGTTAACGCCGTCCAGCATGCAGTACTCGAATGTAATGAAATCGCGCGGCGCAAATTCCAAGTAGCGCTTGCAAGCCGCAAGCAACTCGACCAGCGGATACTTACGGTTCAGCGGCACCAAGTCATCACGCAGCACGTCGTTCGACGCATGTAAAGAAACAGCAAGCGCGACGGCGCAGTCTCCGGACAGTTTGTCCATCATGGGCACAACGCCACTGGTTGATACCGTGACGCGACGACGCGAGAGTCCGTAGGCGTTATCGTCGAGCATCAGCTTAAGCGCAGCGACCGTCGGTTCATAGTTGAGCAGCGGCTCACCCATGCCCATCATCACCACGTTAGTAATCTGACGTTCGCCTTTGGGCCCTGCTGCAATGCCCCTCTCACGGCGCAGCGTTCGCTCGGCCATCCAAAGCTGTCCGACAACCTCGCCGATTGTCAGGTTTCGCGAGAACCCTTGCTTGCCGGTGGAGCAGAAGCGGCAGTTCACGGCGCACCCTGCTTGGGTAGAGACGCATAGCGTTCCGCGGTTTTCTTCGGGTATGAACACTGTTTCTACCGCATTGCCATCACCCACATCGATCAACCATTTGCGAGTGCCGTCGGCTGCGGTGTTGTCGCTGATGATCGCAGGCGCTGCTACCGTCGCATGCAGCTTTAGCTTTTCACGCAAGGATTTGGCGAGATCGGTCATCGCATCGAAGTCGGCCTCACCGAATTGATGTATCCAGCGCTGCAGCTGTTTCGCGCGAAATGGCTGTTCGCCTAGTTCGCCGCACCAGCGGATGAGTGCGGCGGGTTCCAGATCCAGCAGGTTGGTCAGTGCCGCCATGCTTGCCTCCCCAAACTCCTTGCGGCCGAGTTGGATATCAGCCGACGATGCGCGCGCCTTGTTTTAGCCGACAAGACCGCGCGACCGGTATGAATCAGATCAGCGAGAGTAGACGTTCAAGCTCGGGAAAAAGTAAGCGATTTCGCCTTTTGCGGTGTCTGGACCGTCAGATCCGTGTACAGCGTTAGCATCGATCGAGTCGGCGAAATCAGCGCGGATCGTTCCCTTGTCGGCTTTTTTGGGATCGGTTGCGCCCATCAAATCGCGGTTTTTCAAAATCGCATTGTCGCCTTCCAGTACCTGCACCATTACTGGGCCGGAAATCATGAAATCGACCAGATCCTTGAAAAACGGACGCTCGCGGTGCACAGCGTAGAACCCCTCTGCCTCAGCGCGGGAGAGATGAATCATACGGGCGGCCACTACTTTCAGGCCGGCGTTTTCAAATCGGGTGTAGATCTGTCCGATGACGTTCTTGGCCACTGCATCCGGCTTGATAATCGACAGGGTGCGCTCGGTGCTCATCTGAAAAACTCCAATAAAATTAAAGGGTTAAGGAATTTGAAGGGAATATTCGATAACCTGCAATTTTAACATGAAAGCGCCTGTTCTAGGCCGTTCCAGCGACACAGTTTGGTGCTTGAAAGCTCATCGCGCCGTGTGCAGTCTGCCCCGAACTAAGGTAAATTATCGAATTGACAGCCGACACGCTTGGTCGGATGTTGTCAATTTTAGAATGGAGGTCAAATGAACCAACCGCTACCCACTCAATACGGCACGCTGGACGA
>CAZLJL010000127.1:0-5416 GCA_964559785.1 uncultured Bifidobacterium sp. | reverse complement strand
ACTGCAACTTAAGCCAATGATTTCTCATCAGTTTGTTTTCAAAGGCCGGTTTGCCCGGCCACTTCATCGCACTCTGACACGCTCCGGCATGCCGTTACGTTTTTATTACTTCCGACCTTGTTTTTATGAAACGATTTGGCTTGAAAAAGTCGGATTTTCCACGCCCGATGCGTTTACCGAGTGAGTATATAACATCGTTATTTGTCAAAATCAAGAAAGCGCATAAGAGCAAATAAAACTGATCATCAACATAGTGCATTTGCCTGTTTTATTTCCTGCTGTACCGACAGTTTGAGACCAGTTGTGAAGATATTTTCTTCACAAGGTCGTTATGTAAACGACATCATTTGATGGGCCGCTGTCGGCAATAACCGGCGAATGGTATTAATCAAGTGCTGATAGTGGTTTCGTCGCTCCTGTGGTCGCCTTCAGTATCGACCCAGGTGATGACGACCTTCTCGCCCACCTTGCCACCGCTGAATTTGAAGGAAAAATAGGGGTCGCGCGCGACGGATCCGCCGAAATTCACGTGCAGAACCTCGCGACCATTGCATGTACCACGCACAGTCTGAATGAAATGCGGCTTGATCAGCTGGCCGGTCTTATCCCAGATCAATCGAGACAGCATGACGTGCTTCATCAGCACCCGCACCTCGGTCCATTCCCCATTTAGTACAGCGCGTACGCGCATCGGCTCGCCCATGGCTCTTCCTATCCGAGACAGCCGCCGATCATGACGGTGATATCGCGCAATGCATAGTAAAAACGATCATTAGCACGCACCACGGCGACCAAGTTTGAACTTTTAGCCACTTTGATTCGCACCGAAAAGCTCGGATCGTTCTCCGGCAGCACATTAAACCCGACACACACCGGGTAAGGGTTGAGATCAGCAATGAGTGCAATGAAATCGGTTTGCGCAATATTGCTGCGCAAGGTCACGGGAACATTCGTACCGTTCTCTGCCAACTCAGGCGCATCGATCAGTAGTTGTCCCTCCACCGTCTCGGACAAACCGGGCACTCGGCCGCGCTCTGAACGGGTGACGGTACGCGGTTCGTTGGGCGTAGTGGTATCGCCCTGCATCGCCCGCACAAAAGCCTCGAGACTGCGCGCGCTGTACACCGCGCCGTTCCAGTCACTACCCCAGCGCGACGCGCCAAATACTTGCGCCGGCGTTAGCAGACCGCTGCCAAACGCCAATGATAAGGCGCTGGTCACGCGTATCAGGTCACGCCTACTTGGGTTCAAAGAATGCTCCGACTGGATGGGGTGTTAACTTGACCTGCATTTTGCCACCGAGCGACCCCGCGCGTACATCAGGGACCGCGGCGCGTCTCGATACCCCGAATAGAACCATAGGGCCGGTTTTGCTCGGCCAGGTTACCGTTCAAGCCATTCACGGTCGATGGCAACAGCAGCATGCCGTTAGCATCGATCGGACAATCACGCATGCAGTCCTTGCCACTGACATCCGGTTTGCCACGCACATCCAGCATGCCATGTGCCATCGTATTACCGTCGCGGTTCGGCATGCGCTGCTGCACCTCGGCGATATTCTTTTCGCTCAGCACGTAATCGGCCGGCACCAGGTCTGCGAGGTTGAGTATGAAGGCTGTTACTGCATACACCTCATCGACCTTCAGACTCTTCGGCGCATCAAACGGCATTGCGCGTCGGATGTAGTCAAATAAGGTGGAAACAGTCGCCAGCTTCATGAGCGTGGTCTTCGAGTTTTCACTCACCGCAGCCAAACTAGCGACCCGTCCGCGTTCAATATCGGCGCGGGTGGTACCGCCCACCAAGGGCGGGAACATACTTGGGGATTCCGCGAAATCGCCATGACAACTGGCGCAACGCGCGACCCAAATTTTTTCACCCTGGGCGACACTCCCCGCGCCGCGCGGCAATCCTTGAAAATCCGGACGTACATCAATATCCCACGCTGCAACCTCGCTCGAGGTGGCAGCACGACCGATGCGCGCAAATTTTTCCGCATGCGCAGTCTTTGCCCAAATAAGCGATAACAAAACGCCGACAGCTAACGCGCGCATCAAGCGAGTCGCTTCAGGAAAGCTGGACATTCATCACCTCACCGGCTGCGGAGACTTGCCACGACTGAATTGCGTTGTTGTGATACACGGAACGCTTGCCACGCACCGCGCGTAATTCGGCAATTTTCGGTTGCACATGACCCGTTTCATCGATCGCGCGCGACTGCAGAATATAGGGCTTGCCATCCCACGCCCAGTCGATGTTGAATCGGGTCAGGCACTTCGGCAACACCGGCGACTCAAGGCGTGCAGTTTTCCAGTTACGTCCGCCGTCGACCGACACATCGACACGCACTATCTTGCCGCGCCCTGACCAGGCCAAGCCAGTGATGTTGTAAAACCCCTGATCCAACAAGCGCTGGCCACCCGAGGGCGAGGTAATCACCGATTTACACTCTTGAATCACGGTGTACTGACGCTGCATACCGTCGGGCATGAGGTCAAGGTATTGGGTTGACTCTTCACGGGTGGCATAGGGCGCATCGCCCACTTCCAGCCGACGCAACCATTTGACCCAGCACACGCCCTGCAGACCTGGTACCACCAAGCGCAGCGGATAACCATTTTCCGGGCGCAGCATCTCGCCGTTCATACCCCATGCCACGATCGCATCATCCAGCGCACGGTCGATTGGTATGCTGCGCGTCAAGCTGGCGCCATCACTGCCCTCGGCCAGCAACCACTTCGCCTTTTGCTTATCGATGCCGCAGTCCTCCAGCAGCAGCGACAACGGTACGCCGGTGAACTCGCAACACGAGAGCATGCCGTGGGTGTACTGCACAGTAGGAACCGCTGGGCCAGCCCAATCCATTGCGCTATTGGCGCCGCATTCAATGAAATGCATGCGCGACACCGACGGCAGCCGCATCAACTCGGCCATGGTGTACACCTTCGCAGTCGACACCAAGCCGTTGATCATTAAGCGATGATCACGCGGGTCAATATCGTGCCAACCTGCGTGATGTCGCTCGAAATGCAAACCGCTGGGCGTGATGATGCCGAACAACCCTTGCAGTGGTGTGAACGAAATACTGCTCTCGCGCTTGCGGGTTAGTCCGGGCGATTCACGGCGCTGCAAGTTCGCCTCATGCTTCGATGGCGATCCATACGGGGTGAAGGCAACCGGATTCCCGAGCCGAGTCGAATGTGCGGGCGGCTGCAAAATCGACATATCACCGTCCGATGACGGACGGTTACTCGCTGCGAATGCGGCGCTGGTAGCCAACGTCGCACTAGCAGCGGCGAAGCTCTTGCGCAAGAAATCACGGCGCGAGGCGTCAAGCCCCTTGGCGCTGATCTCCTCGAGCAGTTGATCAGGAATGAAATTTTCTGGCGCCGGCAGCAATCGGCCAACGCTACGTCGTACGCTCATAAATGGCTTACTTGCACATACCGATGAGCAAGGCCTCATCCACGCTACCCGCTTCCGGCTTCACCCACGGCCAGGGACCGTGGGTCCAGTAAACCGTCAGCCCGCCGCCCATGCCGTCTTTGTGCAGCACGCGCAACCACTCACGCATCACCCTTTTGCCACAGTCGTACTCGTAGTTCAGCTTCAGGGAACGAAAAGGCTTGCCTTGATAATCCTGATCGGCCGGGTAATCCACGACATGCCACAACTTGAAGGAATCCGGGCCGGTACGCTCGGGGTTGCCGGCGCTTTTATACAGCACGGCATCGGCGGGGCCCGAGCCCATGCGCTCCCAGTCCGCGTGCGCGGCCACCGAAAAGCCGAGCAAAGTCATCAGCAACACAATCGATTTCATACAAAGAACTCCGAAATACACGACGCCCGGCTCAACCCATTGGTGATCAACGAACGTAGCAGCGCGAAAAGTATATCAGCGGAAATTTTACGGGTAGAATCAGCCGCGAGCGTCGCGCCTGAAAAAACCAAATCCCACCGCGCAAAGCGCCGCTTCCCTGCCGGAGATCACTGATGCGAACCTACCCCATCCTGCTAACGCTATTTGCGCTGCAAATCGCCATGCCCATCTCATCTGCTTATGCTGCTGGCGACATCGAAGCCAAGCAACTTTATGTCCAAAGTCTGGCTGCCACCTGCGCCAACTGCCATGGCACCGAAGGCCATGCGATCAGCGGTGCGACCGTGCCAGGTCTGGCGGGCCGCAGTGCCGATGAGCTGGTCGCGCAGATGAAAGCCTTCCGTAGCGGCGAGCGCAAGGCCACCATCATGCACCAGATCGCAAAAGGCTTCAGTGAGGCACAAACTCAAATGTTGGCAGAGTACTTCGCCGAACAAAAACGCTGAAGGAGCGGACAATGGATCGTCGATCATTCATTCAAGCCGGTGCCGCATTAGCGCTCGGCGCTAGCAGTATCCATGCGCAGGCGATGCGTGGCGCAAAAGTGGTTGTGATTGGTGGCGGCTATGGTGGCGCTACTGCAGCTAAATATATTCGCCTGTTATCGAAACAGCGTATCGAGGTGACACTGGTCGAGCCAGAGCAAAATTTCATCTCTTGCCCGCTGTCGAATTTAGTGATCGGCGGTAGCCGCTCACTGGCCGATTTGAGTCGCCCTTACAGTACGCTCACCAAGCAACATGGGATTACGCATGCGCGTGATATGGCGGTGGCGGTGGATCCGATTGCCCGCACCGTCAAGCTAGCGGGTGGTAGCACCCTCAGCTATGACAAATTGGTGATGTCGCCGGGTATTGATATGAACTACGGCAGCATCGAAGGCCTAGCCGAGGCGCAGCGTCAGGGCAAAATTCTGCAGGCATGGAAAGCCGGATCTGAAACTATCGCATTGCGCAAGCAACTCGAAGCGATGCCCGATGGCGGCGTGTACGCACTCACGATTCCTGAGGCGCCCTTCCGGTGCCCGCCCGGCCCCTATGAGCGCGCGTGTCAGGTCGCTTTTTACTTCCAACGTCACAAGCCAAAAAGCAAGGTGTTGGTGCTCGATGCTAACCAAGATATTGTTTCCAAACCGGCGTTATTCAAAAAAGCCTGGAGTGAGCGCTACCCGGGCATCATCGAATACCAAAACCAGCACAAGGCTGTCGCAGTCGCTCCAACGGAGGGCTTGATCAAGTTTGATGTACACGCCGATGTGAAGGCCGATGTGATCAATGCCTTGCCCGCCATGCGCGCAAACAAGATTGCCACTCAAACCGGGCTGGCCAACATGGCTGATGGCCGCTGGTGCGGCGTCAACTATCAGACGTTTGAATCGACCGCAACGAAAGATATCTTTGTTATTGGCGATGCGATACAAGTTGCGCAGCTGATGCCCAAAAGTGGTCACATGGCCAACAACCATGCCAAGGTTGCGGCAGCAGCAATCGTCGCACAATTGAGCGGGATCGAACCCAACCCACAACCGATGCTCAC
>CAZLJL010000126.1:0-5457 GCA_964559785.1 uncultured Bifidobacterium sp. | reverse complement strand
GTCCCTGCTTGATTTTTCCTAGAACTTTGAGCGATGCTGTTTGGCTTTGCTCAATATCTTCAAGCGCGAGGCCAGTTTAGGAAGTTGGCATTGCAGTTCAACAGGTGTTAAGGTGTTTGCAATCCGTGCTAATTATGTTTGCCTAAAAAATCCTCACTAATATGTATTA
Organism: uncultured Bifidobacterium sp.; assembly: GCA_964559785.1. Taxonomy (GTDB): domain Bacteria; phylum Pseudomonadota; class Gammaproteobacteria; order Burkholderiales; family Burkholderiaceae_D; genus Pernthalerella. The sequence continues at coordinate 5,288 of CAZLJL010000126.1, read as the reverse complement.
GTGCAATTCAATGTTTAGTGTCGAAGTAATAACCAAGGTCAAAGCCAGTTAATCGATTCTGGTAGTTGATATTAAGCATTATGTGGTGGTTGCTTTGTTTATCTGCGTACCTGGTGACTCAGTTACAATCGTCGACGAATCCAGAGAGAGAAAGTCTATGGCGAGCAAAAATGCATTCGATAAGGCGCTCGGGCAGCTGGTCGAGAATAATCGCCAGTGGGCAGCGTCCATGATCGAGCAAGATCCAGACTTCTTCAGCAAGCTGGTATCACAGCAAGCGCCGGAATATCTCTGGATTGGGTGCTCCGATAGCCGCGTTCCGGCCAACTCCATCGTCGGCCTTGATCCCGGTGAACTTTTTGTTCACCGAAATGTCGCCAACGTCGTGGTGCATACTGACCTCAACAGCTTGTCAGTACTGCAGTTTGCGATTGACCTACTCGGCGTTAAACATGTGATGGTGGTTGGTCACTATGGTTGCTCCGGCGTGCAATGCGCGATGGAGGGGAAGCGGGTCGGCCTTGCGGATAACTGGTTACGCCACGTGCAAGATGTATTTCAAAAGCATGAGCATTTGTTACCTGCTTCCATGGACGATATCGCCCGGCATAATCGCCTGTGCGAGTTGAATGTGATTGAGCAGGTATTGAATGTCTGTCAGACCACTATTGTGCAAGACGCATGGGAGCGCGGTCAGGACTTGACCATTCATGGTTGGGTTTACAGCTTGGATGATGGCTTGGTCAGAGATTTGGGTATGTCGGTTGGTGCTGCGCATGAGCTGATGCCGCAAATGCGAGAATCGCTGGCACAGTATCAACGCTGATAAACATCATTACCAAGAAATGCCGAGGTTGAGAAACCCCGAGGCTGGTAAGTATCAATGCTCAGAAGTGCCGAGCCTGAAAGGTTCAAGCGCTCGGACCCTGCTCCCTCATCAATCACGTCTGCCGATTAGAACGGCTGTCCATCGGTCAAAAACTATGCTCAGCGGCGGGAAATGCGCGCTGCTTCACTGCGTCGACATACGCGCGTATCGCTGACGGAACACTGGTTTGACCTTGCATGAAATCCCGTACGAATTTTGGTCGGCGGCCGGGGAAGGCGCCGAGCATGTCGTGCATCACAAGCACCTGACCCGAGCAGTCCACACCCGCACCGATGCCGATGGTGGGTATCGCTAGTTTCTTGGTGACGTCTGCGGCTAGCGCAGCAGGAATGGCCTCCAGCACCAGCATCGCTGCACCGGCTGCTTGGAGTGACAGGGCATCGGCGATCAGGCGTTGTGCTTCATCCTCTTTGCGCGCTTGCACTCTGAAGCCACCCAGTTGATGCACCGACTGCGGCGTGAGGCCCAAGTGTGCGCAGACGGGTATGCCGCGTGCGACCAGCATTTGTACAGTCGGAAGCAGCCACTCGCCGCCCTCAAGTTTGACCATTTCAGCGCCTGCGCGCATCAGTACCGTCGCGTTATCCATCGCTTGCTGCGGCGTGTGATAGCTGCCAAAGGGCATGTCAGCAATCAGAAAAGCACGCTTGGCGCCACGAGCAACACAATCGGTGTGGTAAGCAATATGATCCAAGGTCACGGGTAGGGTCGTTGGGTGTCCTTGTACAACCATGCCCATTGAGTCGCCGATCAGGAGCGTATCAACGCCAGATTGATCCATCAGCGTAGCGAAACTCGCGTCATAGCAAGTCAGCATCGCGATTTTCTCGCCGCTAGCGCGCATAGCTTCCAGCGTTGTGAGCGTGATTTTTGACGGTGACGTATTGGACTGCTCAGACATCATTATTCTCCGCGGTTGAAGAATTCACGCTTGCCGCGCATGCTGGCGATACGCTCCATGAGCAAGGCAAAGTCATCGGTGCGCTCAATCGGGTTGAGGTGCTCGGCGTTCACCATGAGCAGGGGCGATGTGTCGTAGTGGTGGAAAAAGCGGCTATAGCTCTCGCACAGGCGATGCAAATAAGATTCCGATATCCCGGACTCCATCGGTATGCCACGGCGACGTATACGGTCTGCCAAGGTCGATGGCGCTGCTTGCAGATAGATGACCAAGTCCGGCCGCGGTGCCTGCTGGGTCAGATGATCAAACATCTGGCGATACAGGTTGAGCTCGTCGTCGGCCAGCGTCAGTGTTGCAAAGATCGGGTCTTTCTCGAGCAGGAAATCTGACACCACTGGTGCCGAAAACAGGTCGGTCTGCGCCAGGTCGCGCAGCTGGTGCATGCGCTGAAACAGAAAAAACATCTGCGTCGGCAGTGCGTAGCGTGTCGAGTCGCGATAGAAGCGCTCAAGGAATGGATTTTCCTGCGGCTGCTCGAGCAGTGGCTGTGCCCCGGTCTCGGCGGCGATACGGCGCGCGAGACTAGTCTTGCCAACGCCGATTGGCCCCTCGACGACGATATAGCGGTATTTTTCCAAGTTCATAGCTGTTGATGATACGTCATGCTGTCTCAGCGATCGGCATCCAGCTTTTCGATGGCCTGATCCCCGACCACCGCTAGCAGATGTTCGACCGGTCCCAGACCGGGAATCTCCAGATCTGGTGTGAGCTCATGCAGTGGCAGTAGCACGAAGGCGCGGCTGCCCATACGCGGATGCGGAACTTCCAGCGTACTGTCGCAAATGGTTTCTTTCCCAAACACCAGCAGATCAAGGTCGAGCGTGCGCGGCGCATTGCGAAAGGGTCTTTCGCGACCGAAATGGTGCTCGATTCGCTGCAACTCGACTAGCAGCTGATGCGCATCGAGTTGTGTCTCGAGTTTTACCGCAGCGTTGACGAAGTCATCTCCGGTCGCATCAATGGGTGCGCTTCGATACAGCGAGGAGCAGGCGCTCAGAATAGTTTGCGGCAGCTGACCAAGCAGATCAATGGCGATACGCACCGAGTGTGCTGCGTCGCCAAGATTGGCGCCAAGACCAACATAGGCAGATACCGGGCTCATCACTCAGTACCGCCTTCAGTCGCACCATCGTTAGCACTTCTGCCACGACCGCGACCACCCCGTCGGCGGCGCCGCTTGGCGGCGGGTTTGTCAGTCTCGGCGGGTTTGCGTGTCAACAGGGCTTCGCGCTCAGGCGCATCGGCTGCCATGAAATCAGTCCACCACTCGCCCAGCTCGGATTCAATCTCGCCCGAGGCACAGCGCAGCAGTAAAAAATCATAACCAGCGCGCAGCCTTGGGTGCTCGAGTAATTTGTAGGGCGACTTGCCAACCCGTCGCTCGAAGCGAGGTTGCATGGCCCAGATATCACGCATATCGGTGGCGATGCGACGCTGGATGGCTAGCTGTTCGGTTTGACCATCAAGTACATCGTCGGCAGCCAAGTGCAGTGCCGGGATCGGTGCCTCGCCAGCCGCCTTGTAAGCCTCCCACCGTTCCAGCACCTGATGCCACAGTAGCGATGCAAATAGAAAGCCGGGCGATACTGTTTTGCCCTCACGTACCCGCTGATCGGTGTTGTTGAGGGCAAGCGCTACAAAGCGTTCGCCCAATGGCTGCTCAAGTACGACATCGAGTAGGGGTAGCAAGCCGTGATGCAGGCCCTGTTTGCGCAATTGCTGCAGACAGGCCATGGCATGTCCGCTCATCAGCAGCTTGAGCATTTCGTCGAATACGCGTGCTGCGGGCACGTTATTGATCAGCGGCGCCATCACTTTGATGGGCGAGCGCGTTGGTGCAGCAATCGAGAAGCCGAGTTTTGCTGCGAAACGCACGACGCGTAGCATGCGAACCGGATCTTCACGGTAGCGTGCCTCCGGGACACCAATGATGCGCAGTGTTTTGCTGCGGATATCTTTCATGCCACCGTGATAGTCGAGCACCTGTTCGAGCGCCGGGTCGTAGTACATGGCGTTCACGGTGAAGTCACGCCGTTCCGCATCTTCATGCTGCTCGCCGAAGGTGTTGTCACGAAGTACGCGGCCGTGCTCATCTTTGGGCGCCTCGTCCGTCGAGGCGCCGCGGAAAGTCGTCACCTCGATCAAATCCTGACCGAACATCACGTGCACAATCTGGAAGCGACGACCAATAATGAAGGCCCGTCGGAACAGTCGCTTGACTTCCTCGGGCGTGGCATTGGTCGCTACGTCAAAATCTTTAGGGCGGTAACCTAGCAGCAGATCGCGTACCGCACCGCCGACGATAAAGGCCTTGAACCCTGCTTGTTGCAGGGTCTGCGTGACTCGGATCGCGTTATTCGAGACATCGTCAAGCAAGATACCGTGCGCCGATTTTTCATAGATGTCTGGCGCAACAGCATTGCCGGCAGCAGACCCGGTGCCGAGAATTCGACGAATCAATTTCCTGATCATGCGGCTGTCACCGGAAAAAGTTGCAGCACGGGCCAGCCTTGGTTTTCAGCGTGACGGGCCAATGCAGCGTTCGGATTGGTGGCCACCGGATGCGTGACGACCGACAGCAGTGGGATATCGTTCTGCGAGTCGCTGTAAAAGGTGCTGCGCTCGAAGTCTGTCAGCGTTCTCCCAACTGAGCCCAGCCAGTTATGCAGATTTGTCACCTTGCCAGCCCCAAATGGCGGCGTACCGACTACTCGGCCCGTGATCTCGCCGTCAGCACGCCACTCAGGCTCGGCGGCAATCAGGTGCTCGACACCGAATGCGCGGGCGATCGGCCCGGTAACGAAGCGGTTGGTCGCCGTAATGATCACCAGCAGATCACCCGCACGACGATGATCTTCAACCAGCGCGCGTGCTTCGGTACGCATCGCTGGTTGGATGACTTCTTGCATGAATTGCGCGTGCCAAGCATCTAACTGCGCACGCGGGAAGCGCTTTAGTGTTCCGAAAGCAAATTCCAGGTATTCCACCGGATTCAGGGTGCCGGCGACATACTGCTGATAAAACGCATCATTACGCGCGGTAAATGCCTCGCGTTCGACTGCGCCTATGCGACATAAAAACTGGCCCCACTCATAGTCGGAGTCCAGCGGTAGCAGCGTATTGTCCAGATCAAACAGCGTCAGATTCATGGGAGCGTTGTGGTATCACCAGATTGTAGTAGCTCGCGCAGTAGCGGTAGCGTAATCGGTCGCTGCGTCTCTAGCGAGTAACGATCGAGTGCATCGAGCATGGTTGAGAGCGATTGCATATCGCGCCGAAAGTGCGTTAGCAGGTACGGGAGCACACCCGCTGACAAGGAAAGTCCACGCGCTTCTGCAGACTTCGACAGGGCATCGACTTTCTCCTGATCCGACAGGCCATGCAGTTGATACACCAAACCCCAGCCTAAGCGGGTCCGCAAATCCTCACGCAAGGCTA
>CAZLJL010000125.1:0-5461 GCA_964559785.1 uncultured Bifidobacterium sp. | reverse complement strand
GCACTGATGGGCGACGACGCCTACGGTATCAATCGCGCCACCATTGAGCGTATGGTGGCGGATGTTTCAGAGGTGTCCCAATTGGGTGTGGAGGTTGCGATTGTGATTGGCGGTGGCAATATCTTCCGTGGTGTTGCCCCTGGCGCGCAAGGTATGGACCGTGCGACCGCCGACTACATGGGTATGTTGGCGACTGTGATGAACTCGCTTGCGCTAGCCGACGCGATGCGTCAGGTGGGTATTACCGCGCGTGTGATGTCGGCGATCGCCATTGAGCAAGTCGTTGAGCCTTATGTGCGGCCCAAGGCGCTTCAGTATCTGGAAGAGGGCAAGATCGTCGTGTTCGCTGCAGGTACTGGCAATCCTTTTTTCACGACCGATACTGCAGCTGCGCTGCGTGGGGCGGAAATCGGTGCCGAGGTAGTGCTAAAGGCGACCAAGGTCGATGGTATCTATAGCTCGGATCCGAAAAAAGATGCCTCGGCCACGCGCTACGCCAGTATCAGTTTCGATGAGGCGATCTCGAAGCGACTGCAGGTCATGGATGCGACCGCGTTTGCATTGTGTCGTGATCAAAAATTACCTATCCGTGTGTTCTCGATCGTCAAGCCTGGAGCGCTGAAGAGCGTGGTGCTCGGTGGCGACGAGGGTACATTGGTTCACGTCTGATTTACATCCACCGTATTACAGGAGAAGGATATGACACCCGCCGAGGTCAAAAAATCCACCGAGCAAAAGATGCAAAAATCGATTGAGACTCTGAAAACGGATCTCGCGAAAGTACGCACTGGCCGCGCACACGTTGGCATTCTGGATCACGTGATGGTCGACTACTACGGTACCCCGACCCAGATCACTCAGGTCGCCAATTTGACGTTGCTGGATGCGCGCACGATTGGCGTGCAACCATGGGAAAAGAAAATGCTGGGAGCGATTGAGAAAGCGATCCGCGAATCTGACCTGGGTTTGAACCCGGCAACCGTTGGCGATTTAATTCGTGTACCGACCCCGGCTTTGACGGAAGAGCGCCGCAAGGAGATGGTGAAATTGGTTCGTGGCGAAGCGGAAGACGCCAAGATCGCGATCCGCAATATCCGACGCGATGCGAATGAAAGCTTGAAGAAGCTACTCAAGGATAAGGCGATCTCGGAAGACGATGAGCGTCGTACGCAAGATGAGGTACAAAAGCTGACTGACAAGTTTGTCGCCGAGGTTGACAAGCTGGTGGTCGAAAAAGAAAAAGATGTGATGACGGTCTGATTGCTGTTCTCAAGCAGTTGTAGGATTTTTCGTTGACTTTTGTCGAGAGCGAATATGAGCCATCCGAGTTCTACGCTGCAGATACCTGAAACGGCTTTAGTTCCCAACCATGTGGCGATCATCATGGACGGTAACGGGCGTTGGGCGACTAAACGTTACCTGCCTCGGGTTGCTGGACACGCCAAGGGCGTTGAAGCCGTTCGTGAAGTCGTTAAAGCGTGTATCTCGCGCGGTGTTGGCTACCTGACCTTGTTTGCATTCAGCTCGGAGAATTGGCGCCGGCCGGCAGATGAAGTCTCTGTGTTAATGCGCCTGTTTGCCACCGCACTAGAGCGCGAGGTGGACAAAATGCATGCCAATGGCATCCGGCTTCGTGTTGTGGGCGATTTGTCGAGGTTCGATGCACGGCTGTTGGAGCTGATTGCGCATGCCGAGAAAAAGACAGCATCCAATACTCGCCTAACGCTGACCATCTGCGCCAACTACGGTGGCCGTTGGGATTTAATGCAGGCCACCAACCGCATGGTAGCCGAGCGCCCCGGTCTGGCGAATTACACTGAGTCTGATCTCGCGCCACACTTGGCGATGGCTTATGCGCCTGAGCCGGATCTGTTTATTCGCACTGGTGGTGAGCAGCGCATCTCGAATTTTTTGCTTTGGCAGCTCGCCTATACTGAGTTTTATTTCACCGATATCTTCTGGCCAGACTTTGAGGCTGCCGCATTCGATGAAGCAATCGCTTCCTACCAGGAGCGTGAGCGTCGCTTTGGCCGAACCAGCGCGCAGTTGGTCGAAGTCAGGAAAGCCTCCTGATGCTTCGTCAACGGGTGATCACGGCGGTCGTACTGCTCGTGCTGCTTGGCGCGGTATTGGGCTCTGGTTCGGCGATCGCCTTTCGGCTTACGTTAGCCATCTTCTTCGGGGCCGCTTGCTGGGAGGCGCTCAAGCTCTCGGGTGTGCGGATTGCGCTGCCGATGGCGCTGATGTCAGCGGCATTGTTGTTGCCCATGATCAGCCGTGCTACCACTGAATGGATCCCGCTAGCCTCGGTCTGCATAGTGCTTTGGCTATTGCGTTTTTTCCCGGCGTTGCGATTTGGTTTGCCGTCGAACGTTGGCATGCGCGGCGCATTATTTAATTCTCTCTATCTCATTGCGTTGCTCGGTTGTTTTATATCGATGGCCGGCCTGTGGCAGCGCTCGGCAGTTTTTCTTTTATCGGCGATGGCAATTGTGTGGGTTGCTGATATTGGTGCTTACTTTGCTGGCCGCGCCTTCGGAAAACGCAAGTTAGCGCCCAGTATCTCGCCCGGCAAAACTTGGGAAGGGGTGGCCGGTGGCCTGCTGGCCGTGCTGCTGCTGGCTGCGCTAGCTGCGCAATTACCAGAAACATTTCAGGCGCAATTACTGGTGCGCTACGGCTGGTTCAAGTGGGTGTTGTTGCTTGGCCTTTTTGTCGCTGCCAGTGTGGTCGGTGATTTGTTCGAGTCGATGTTGAAGCGACGCGCCGAGGTAAAAGATAGTAGTGGCCTTTTGCCGGGACATGGTGGTGTGTTGGATCGGATTGATGCACTTGTTCCAACAATGCCGTTGGCCTATCTGCTGTCTGCGCAGATGCCGCTTGCGGCCTCGTGAAATAATCCAGTCATGCAATCGCTCACCATCCTTGGCGCAACCGGTTCGATCGGTGTTTCGACGCTGGATGTGGTGGCGCGCCATCCCGATCGTTACCGCATCTTTGCCTTGACTGGGCAGACGCGTATCGAGCTACTCGCCGAGCAATGCGCCCAGTTTCATCCACAGGTAGCTGTGGTAGTTGATGCAGATGCTGCGGCACGCCTCCAAAAACTTATTCACGATCGTGGTCTCAAAACCGAAGTGGTCTATGGCGAGCAGGCGCTATGTGATGTGGCGAGTGCTGAAGCTTGTGACACAGTCATGGCCGCCATTGTAGGTGCTGCAGGGCTGAGACCGAGTTTGGCGGCTGCACGGGCGGGCAAGAAGCTGCTGCTCGCCAACAAAGAGGCTTTGGTGATTTCCGGCCAATTATTCATGGATGCGGTTGCGGCGAGCGGTTCTACTTTATTGCCGATTGACAGTGAGCACAACGCAATCTTTCAATGTCTGCCGATTGATTATCAACGGCTACCGCCCCAGCACGGTATCCGAAAAATTCTATTGACCGCATCGGGTGGTCCTTTTCTGGATCGAGCGCTGTCGAGTTTTGACACCATCACGCCGGAGCAGGCGGTCGCGCATCCCAATTGGAGTATGGGGCGCAAAATTTCGGTGGATTCAGCCACCATGATGAATAAAGGCTTGGAAGTAATCGAGGCGCATTGGTTATTTGGTGCCAGCGCTTCGCAAATCGAGGTGGTGATCCATCCCCAAAGCGTGATTCATTCCATGGTGGCCTATGTCGATGGCTCGGTGCTCGCGCAGCTCGGTAATCCCGATATGCGTACACCGATTGCGCATGCGCTGGCTTACCCCGAGCGAATTGACTCAGGGGTGGATGCGATCGACCTGGCACGTATCGGACAGCTCGATTTCCGTCAGCCGGACAGGGCGCGCTTTCCTTGCCTTCAGCTAGCCTTCGATGCCTTGCATGCGGGGGGTAGTGCGCCAGCGGTATTAAACGCAGCGAACGAGGTTGCGGTAGAGGCTTTCCTTGATCGTCAGATCAGCTTCGGCAGAATTCCCGCTCTTATCGCAGAGACCTTAAGTCGGGTGCCAGCGGCAGCGGTCGATACCCTCGAGAGTCTATTTGCGCAAGACAGCAAGGCGCGCGACCAAGCGCGCGCACTGCTGCGTTGATGTCTTGGTCATCATGCGTGGGTTAATCAAATGAGTTTTTTACACACCGTATTGGCTTTCGCCGTCACGCTCGGCGTGTTGGTGATCTTTCACGAGCTGGGCCATTATGTCGTTGCGCGTTGGTGTGGTGTGAAGGTGTTGCGCTTCTCGGTGGGTATGGGCCGTGTGATCTGGTCCAAGCGATTTGGTCGGGACCAGACCGAGTGGGCGTTGTCGGTGTTGCCGCTGGGTGGCTACGTCAAGATGCTCGACGTACGCGACCATGATGGCGAGATCGCGGCAGAGGATATGCCACGTGAATTCACCAGCCAGCCCGTCGGCAAGCGAATTGCAATCGTCCTTGCGGGTCCTGTGGCAAATTTTTTACTCGCCATCGTAATTCTTGCGGGGCTCTACGCGCATGGCATGCCTGAGCCAGTGGCGCGCGTTGCAGTGGCTGAATCAAGTAGTGCGCAGCGCGCTGGTTTGCAAAATGGCGATCTCATCACAGAGGTCAATGGCGAATCCGTTCGGTCGTGGGCAGAATTCCGTTGGGCTTTAATACAGGTGGTGATGCGCGAAGAACCGGTGCGCTTGACTGTTCAACGTCCAGATAATGCGCGCGGTAATTGGTTAACTGAAGTGGCGCTGCCTTCTCAGTCGCTACCCGAGCAGGACATGGATAGCGAATTGTTTGACCGGCTGGGTATGTCACTGGCGCGGCCGCCTGCTTTGCTCGGCGAGATTGTGCCGGGTGGGCCCGCCGCTGTGGCTGGATTACAAGCGGGTGATCAGATTCAGAGGGTAGATAACCAACCCGTGGTTGATGCGGTTGCCTTCATCGCTGCAGTGCAGGCGGCCCCGGGACGTAGTGTGACGGTCGAGGGACTGCGACGCGGTGAGCGATTCTCGGCATCGGTCACGCCGCGTGCAGCGCTAGATGGCGAGCGCACGGTGGGCCGGATTCAGGCTCAAGTAGATATGTCCGCCGCGATGGTTGTCGTGCAATCCGGACCCGTCGAGGCGGTCTCCCGTGCCGTACGCAAGACCTGGGATACCTCCGCGCTGACGATTCGTATGCTTGGCAAGATGTTAATCGGCGAAGCCTCACTAAAAAACATCACCGGACCGATCACCATTGCCGACTACGCCGGGCAGACTGCGCGCATTGGCTGGATCAGTTTTCTGTCGTTCATTGCCTTCGTCAGCATTAGCCTCGGCGTCATGAACCTGCTGCCAATCCCCGTTTTGGATGGCGGGCATTTGCTGTATTATGCGGTGGAACTTTTTTCCGGGCGGCCTGTCCCCGAACGCGTAGCAGACGTTGTGCAACGCGCAGGATTGGGGGTGCTGATGGCCTTGATGGCTGTTGCGGTCTTCAACGATATCAACCGTCTCATCGGATA
>CAZLJL010000124.1:0-5461 GCA_964559785.1 uncultured Bifidobacterium sp. | reverse complement strand
CGCTCTCGCGTACCTGCCGTTTCATGCTGACTGAAGAGGCGCATCACATGTTTGTGGGTGAGTCGGGTGTTTCACGCACGATTCAGCGTACCTGTGAGGTTATGAAGCAGCACGGTATCGAAGATCCGGAGCAACTGCGTCAACTCGGCGTGATCGATCTGCCCACCCTACAGCGTTACCTCAACTTCCACTTCAGCGTGACCATTGATTTGTTTGGTGCGGATCAGTCTTCCAATGCTGCGACTTTTTACGCGACCGGATTGAAAGGCCGTTATGAAGAGACCAAGCGCAATGATGATCACCAACTCAAGGGCGATCATTACAAAATCCTGGAGGTGCAGGGCGATAAATTGGTTGAGCGTGAAGTGCCGATGCTGAATGCACTAAATGAAGTGCTGCGCGACGACTACATTAAAGATTCAATCGCTGGTATTGGCCGCTGGAACAAGGTGATCGAGAAAGCCGGTTTATCTTTCCGTCTGCAAGCACCGCATAAAGCCTTCAATCGTCATATCGGTAGCTTCGCCGGCCTTCGAGTATCGCCGCAAGGACAGATCATTTCCGAGGCAGAGTGGCAGACGCATGCACGCCAATGGCTGCCGACGGAAGAAGATCGCGCCTATGTGGCTTCGTTGATGGGTCGTGTGGTTGAGCCGGGCAAAATGGCAAACTGGATTGCGCCGCCGCCAATTGGTATCAATCGCCAGCCGATTGATTTCGAGTACGTGCGTTTCAACTGACGAGCGAATTTCATGGGTGCGACTGACGCCGAGGTGCTGATACGTCAGCACTTGATTGACCCCGAGGTCTGCATACGTTGCAACACCTGCGAGGATACCTGCCCGATTGATGCGATCTCGCATGATGATCGTAACTACGTGGTGGATCCAAACATCTGCAATGGGTGTAACGCCTGTTTGCCACCTTGCCCGACGGGTTCGATTGATAACTGGCGCACGGTATCGAAATCGGCAGCGTATAGCGTGGTGGAGCAATTCAGTTGGGATGAGTTGCCCGCCCAGCAGCCGACAGATGCATCCGTCGCGGTGGTGAGCGCAGAACCGCCGCCACAGCACAACGCTTCCTTATCGATCACTTCGCCGAGCGCGCCGTGGTCTGCCGCGCAACCGAGTCTGAATCTGTATGACATTAAACAGCCAGTGCTCGCTACGGTTGCAGGAAATTTTCGGCTGACCGATGCGGATACCGAGAGTGATATCCGCCATATCGTGCTGGATTTTGGGCAGGCGCCTTTCCCGGTATTGGAGGGACAGAGTATCGGCATCATTCCGCCCGGCACCGATGAGGCAGGCAGGCCGCATTACCTTCGTCTCTACTCAGTGGCCAGTCCACGGAATGGCGAACGACCCGGTTACAACAATCTGTCGTTAACCGTAAAGCGTGTGCTGCTCGATCACGACGGCAAATCGGTACGTGGGGTTGCCTCCAACTACCTGTGCGATTTGCAAAAGGGTGACACCGTGCAGGTGACAGGGCCATTCGGTGCGCATTACCTGATGCCTAACCATGCCGGTTCCAATCTCGTGATGATTTGTACGGGTACCGGTGCGGCACCGATGCGCGCGATGACCGAGTACCGTCGACGTTTGATGGCGCAGGGTACGGCAGTCGAGGGCAAACTGATGTTGTTCTTCGGTGCGCGTCGGCCTGCCGAGTTACCGTACTTTGGTCCCTTGAGAAAACTACCATCGAGCTTCATTGATATTCATCTCGCGTTCTCGCGCGTCGATGCAGAACCCAAGACCTACGTGCAAGACAAACTACGCGACGCAGCTGCCGAAGTCGCGGAAGTGTTGCGCGCAGATACTTACTTTTACGTTTGCGGTGTGAAGGGTATGGAGGCCGGTGTGATGGATGCCTTGCGCGAGATTGCCGAGGGCGCGGGTATCGACTGGTCATCCCTACATGCACGAATGATTGATGAGGGTCGCTTTCACGTCGAGACCTACTGATTACTTGTCTGGGTGTGCCGCCTGCGACGTCGATGGCAGAGCCCTGATGTTGCAACAAATGACTCGTAGGTTATTTGTTGGTTTGAAAAAAATCCATACAGATCAAGCGCTTGGCCCGTTGGTGCGATGCATGATGACAGGGCTTCAATTCGTCGGCATGATGCGCGCGCATCACCAAAAAAATCTGTCGCCGGAAGAGCGAGAGGAGACCCGAACCCGCCACATGCAAGTGTGGCGGGTTTAATTTTTTTGCGTCATGACTTGAAACCGGGGGTGTACTCAAGTCGGCAATTATTTCCGCGAATAAATAAAAAACTTTCATCCATTCATCAGGTTTATATCTGGCATCACAAATGGAAAGCGGACGTCGCGGAATCTCGTTGCTATAGTCTGACCCGTCTCCTCCAGCCTTCCAAAAAGGATGGATTTAAACCCGACTGGTTCAGCCAGTCGGGTTTTTTTTCGCCGCTACCCCCAATCGCCGCCAGCCGCGCCGCCCCGTATACTCGAGGTTCTCAATCGGAGGCGAGCATGTACCAAAACATTCTTGTTGCCTACAACGGCAGTCCCGAAAGTCAGGCGGCGCTGCGCGAGTGCGCACGGCTGTCGCTGCCGGCGTCCGCCACAGTGCACCTGCTGGCCGTGGTAAGTCCGCCACCCTACCTGCTGGTCGGCGAGTTCGCTGCGGCCGCCGTGATGAGCGTGGAGGAGGGGCTGGTCGCGGAGCGCGAAAAGATGTCGAAAGAGCTCGACGCCGGCGCGGCACTGCTCAGCGGCAATGGGTTAGCGGTGATTCCGCACTTGGAGGTGGGTGAGCCGGTAAACGTGATCGAGCAGATGGCGAACGATCTGAAGATTGATCTGGTGATCGTGGGTCACTCTCGACACAAGCCACTCACGCTGCGCTGGTGGCGCGGTAGTACCGATACCCTTCTGATTGAAAAATTACGCTGCAGCTTGCTGGTGGCTTCTGACACTACCCCCGCCGCTTGAGCGGCCGTGAACGCTTCGCCGTGCGTTGGCACAGGCCGACGCCAATTTAACGCGTTCCGATGCCTCGCCTTGCCCGGTTTCTTCCTGATAAGCCTTGGCGTACGCGAATCAGTAGCGCAAGCGCACGCTTTTGACGCTGCAACGGTTGTTGATGCTTAAGATCGTCAAGCAGCGTTCGAATCTGATAATCCAGTGAGCGTATCAACAGGCGAATCAGCGAGATGCTATCCAACATCATGCTCAGTCTGCTTCGGTACACCATCAGTCCGTAAAGTGGCACGCGCTGTCCGCCAAATGGGCGCTTGCTGCTGTAGTAGCCTCCCAGTAAGTGAAACCGCTGAGCCCCGGTACGAATGGCTTCAAGAATCATCAGGTAGCGCGATAGTTTGCCCATTCCGAGGTGATTCATTGCAGGATCATGCGCATTCAGCAAAGAGAACACATCATCGCCGAAACGGCAGACCAAGCTCCCGGCGCATAGGCGACCTTCAATATGAATCGTCCCCACCACTCCGCGCGTGCGTGCCAGACGAAGTAGACGTGTACTCTCCGCCTGATCAATCGCTGAATGTTTCTGCTTGGACGCCATGCGCGCATGGTTGAAACCGACAATCTGTTCGAGCAGTTCCACATCGAGCGCACTGCCGGGGACGATCTGATGCGTCAAGCCTTTGGTGCGACTCAGCCGAGATCGCAGCGATTGGCGTAGTGATTTACCCAGCGTCGCCAGATAACTCGCCTGAGTATCGGGCAGCGTGATTACAATATCTTCCGAAATCGGCAGACATACTTTGCGCCGCAATGGCTGCAAGTCGGTGGGTTGAACCGAATGGAAATGAAGCCGATAGCTCCCCCGCTCGTGTGCGAAGATAGCATCGGCGAAACGTTGCACAGCAGGACCGTCGATACACATACCCTGATTGATGATGGTGATTCGGCCTCGCTCGCGTCGATATAAAAAAATCTCTCGAATGCTAGGTCCGCTCCACTCGGCATAGGTACTCACGTCATGCAAGTGAGTAAGACCGAGCTGTGGCATGGACGAATATAGATCGCCGTAGCGCTCATCAAGAGCGGTTTCGACGAATGAGGGAATCTGCTGGTCGTAAAATCGCGTGTAGCGAGTTTCCTGCGCGCGCCTTTCAGTCAATCGGCTTCCCAATCTAACAATGGCAAAATGACATGAGCAACACCCACCCAAAGGCAGCCGGTTGGACTTGGCCGGCCGAAGCCGATAGACTTTGACGCTTTTTTTGATTGCACGTGATGACCCACGCCACTGATTCTTCCGAAACCGATGATCTAGAGCGCAACCGCGCGACATCGCGCGAGCAAATCGCGCGCGAAGTTGCGCGCCGCCGGACATTTGCGATCATCTCCCACCCGGACGCCGGCAAGACCACGCTTACCGAGAAGTTGTTGCTGTTCTCCGGTGCGATTCAACTGGCCGGTACGGTCAAGGCACGCAAGAGTGGGCGCCATGCGACCTCGGACTGGATGGAGATCGAAAAACAGCGGGGTATCTCGGTCGCCAGTTCGGTGATGCAGTTTGATTACCGTGACCACGTGGTCAATCTGCTGGACACGCCCGGTCACCAGGATTTTTCGGAAGATACCTATCGTGTGTTGACTGCGGTGGATTCGGCCTTGATGGTGATTGATGCGGCTAAAGGTGTAGAAGCGCAAACCATCAAGTTGCTGAATGTTTGCCGCATGCGCGATACACCCATCATCACCTTCATGAACAAGATGGACCGCGAAACTCGCGACCCACTGGAATTGCTGGACGAGGTGGAGTCGGTGCTCGGTATTCAGTGCGCGCCGGTGACATGGCCGATTGGCATGGGTAAAACATTCCGTGGCGTGTATCACCTGCTGCGCGATGAAATCTTGTTGTTCGTACCGGGTAGTGAGCGTGCAGATCAAACCTTCGAGGTCATCAAGGGTATCGACAATCCGCGTTTGCAGGAAATGTTCCCGCTAGAGATTGCACAGCTGAGGGCCGAGGTTGAATTGGTACATGGCGCATCTCATCCGTTTGCGCTGGAAGCTTTTTTAGCGGGTAAGCAGACCCCGGTGTTCTTCGGTTCTGCCATTAACAACTTCGGGGTTCGAGAAATTCTGGATGCACTACTTGACTGGGCACGCGCACCCGGCGAGCGCGATGCAACCATGCGATTCGTCAAGCCGGATGAGTCCGCTTTTTCCGGTTTTGTATTCAAGATACAAGCCAATATGGATCCCGCACATCGCGACCGAATCGCATTTCTACGCGTTTGCTCGGGTCGTTTCGAGCGCGGTATGAAAATCAAGCATCTTCGTCTGAATCGCGAGCTGAAGCTGTCGTCGGTTGTGACCTTCATGGCCTCATCGCGCGAGCAAGTTGAAGAGGCTTATGCCGGCGATATTATTGGTCTTCCGAACCACGGCAATATGCAAATCGGCGATAGTTTTTCTGAGGGTGAGGCACTGCAATTCACGGGTATTCCTTATTT
>CAZLJL010000123.1:0-5477 GCA_964559785.1 uncultured Bifidobacterium sp. | reverse complement strand
GTTGGCGTGGGAAACATTGTTGCCGCTCATCGGCTTTTTCCCGGTTACTTCGCATTCACGTGCCACAGCAGACTCCTTAAAATTCCCAATGTTTGGAAGACCGGCGAGTATACTGAAAAAACTACGTATATTCAAGCACTTGCGAAAATAAATTGTTAAACGTTTTGGTTGGAGATATTTAACAAATTGGCTTGCGTTTACGCGGCTTTCAGCCGATCAACATAGGCCGTTGGCGCGAAAAGACCAGATTTCCTCGGGCGTGACGATTAGGTGGTCGAGCAGACTCACCTCGACACAGCGCATGGCTTCTTGCAGTTTCTTGGTCAAGGCCTTGTCGAGGTCGCTCGGCTCCGCGCGACCGCTGGGGTGGTTATGCGCGAACACCACCGCTGCAGCGTTATGCCGTAAAGCGGTCCGGATAATCTCTCGCGGGTAGATGGCCACCCGTTGCAGTGCGCCGCTCCCGAAATCCTCGATCGCGACCAGACGGTATTGCACGTCCGTAAACAGGCCTACAAAGCTCTCGTTGAGTCGGGCATTGAAGCGGTGTCGCAGGAACAGGGTGACCCGCTCTGGTGAGTCCAGTACCGGCCCCTCCATGAGCAGCGCGGTCAGCGCTCGTCGCTGGATCTCGGTGATGGCCAGCAGCTCGGCGCGTTTGGCGATGCCCAGCCCCCGAATGACCGCTAATTCTGGCTCGGTTGCTGCCAGCAAGCGCTGCAGTGAGCCAAACCGATCAATCAGCGATTGACCCAGCTCGATGGCACTGATGCCACCGGCGCCCGTACGTAGCAGGATTGCGATCAGCTCGGCATCGGTGAGTGCAGCGGCGCCTTTGGCGAGCAGACGTTCACGCGGACGAAGTTCTGGCGGCAGATCGGCGATGCGCATCGGAGAAATATTTCAACCGCGATGAAAACAGCCGCGCATCCTAGCGTGATCACTTGGGAAATCCGGGACGAACGTACGCCGTCGGCTGGCTTACAATAGGAAAATCGAAAAAAGCGTGCTGATTAATGTTGAATTCGCCACATCCCGTTGTCGCAGAAGGGGCTTTCCTTACCTTGCACTACCGGCTCAGCGCAGAAGACGGGCGCAATATTGTCAGTACGTTTGGTGATACCCCGGCCACGCTTCAGCTCGGCGCCGGTCAGCTCTCTCCTGCATTGGAGGCCCAGTTGCTCGGTTTGCCTGAAGGTGCGCAGCGTGTGTTCGAGCTTGCGCCGGGCGAGGCCTTTGGTCCACGCAATCCAGACCTAGTGCAGCGGGTATCGATGGCAACACTGCGCCAGCACTCGAGTGAAGATGCGAATTACGCGGTGGGTGACATGGTGGATTTCTCGGCACCCGGCGGTGGGCGCTTTGCGGGCGTGGTAGTAGAGATCGGCGAGGAGCATGCGCTGTTTGACTTCAACCATCCCTTGGCAGGCAAGCCAGTGCAGTTCGAAGTCAGCATCATCGGTATTCTTTGAGGAGGTGGCAGGTGGAAGAGACTAAGGAGATCCTGCTCGCACAACCGCGCGGATTTTGCGCTGGCGTCGACCGGGCGATCGAGATTGTGGAGCGCGCGATTGCCCAGTTCGGTGCGCCGATTTATGTGCGTCACGAGATTGTTCATAACCGATATGTGGTCGACGAATTAAGCGCCAAGGGAGCGATCTTTGTTGAAGACTTATCGGATGTGCCACCCGGCAGCCACTTGGTGTTTTCTGCGCACGGTGTCTCGCGCGCGGTGAAGGTCGAGGCTGATGAGCGAGGCTTGAGCGTGTTTGATGCAACCTGTCCGTTGGTGACCAAGGTGCATGTCGAAGTCGCCAAGATGCGTGCAGAAGGTATGGAGATCGTGATGATCGGGCACCATGGTCACCCGGAAGTTGAGGGGACGATGGGCCAGTCCGACGATGGCATGTACCTGATCGAGACGATCGAAGACATCGAGCAACTGCAGGTTCGTGATCCGAATCGTTTGGCGTATGTCACGCAGACTACTCTCTCGGTGGATGATACCGCTGGCATTATCGAAGCCCTCAAGCGTCGGTTCCCGAATGTTGCCGAGCCCAAGAAAAGTGATATTTGCTACGCAACGACCAATCGTCAGCAGGCGGTGAAATTCATGGCGCCGCAAGTTGAGCTGCTAATCGTAGTCGGCAGTCCAAGCAGCTCAAACTCCAGCCGATTACGCGAGGTTGCAGAGAAAAATGGTGTTGAGTCTTATATGGTGGATGACGCCAGCCAAATCGATGCTGCTTGGATCAAGGGTAAAACTCGCATCGGTGTAACTGCAGGCGCATCCGCTCCCGAAGTGCTGGTGCAACAGGTTGTTACTCGTTTACGCGCATTCGGTGCGAACTCGGTTCGTGAGCTAGATGGCGTCCAGGAACATGTCACCTTTCCGCTGCCGAAAGGACTATCGGCGCGACCAGAGCATCAGTAATCACGATGGAGATGCTGGTCCAGCAGCTGATTAATGGTCTGGTGCTGGGCAGCATGTATGCCTTGATTGCGCTGGGGTACACCATGGTCTATGGTGTGCTGAACCTGATTAACTTTGCCCACGGTGATGTGTTGATGATCGGCGCACTCACCGGGTGGTCCATTCTGCAATTGCTACAGCATTGGGTACCTGAGTGGCCCGGCCTGATCAAGCTAGCGATCGCCGTGGTGGGTGCCGTACCGGTCTGCGTCATTGTGAGTCTGCTGATCGAGCGTGTTGCGTATCGTCGTTTGCGCAATGCGCCGCGACTTGCGCCTCTGATCACGGCGATCGGTGTGTCTATCCTGCTGCAGACCTTTGCGATGATGCTCTGGGGGCGTGATCCACTGCCATTTCCACAGGTGCTGCCGGTGGAGCCCTTGCATATCGCCGGTGGTCTGATAACGCCCACGCAGATCTTGCTGTTGTTGCTGGCGCTGGTATCGATGGTGGCGCTGACCTTACTGGTGGAGCGAACGCGTATGGGGCGTGCGATGCGTGCAGTCGCCGAGAACCCACGCGTTGCTGCGTTGATGGGCGTCGATGCCAATCGCGTGATCATGCTGACCTTCGCGATTGGTGCTTCTTTAGCTGCGGTTGCCGGCGTGATGTGGGCAGCGAACTATGCTTCTGCGCAGTTTGCCATGGGCTTTGTGCCGGGGCTCAAAGCGTTTTCAGCTGCAGTGCTTGGTGGCATCGGCAATATCTATGGCGCCATGCTGGGCGGTATTCTGCTCGGACTGATTGAGAGCCTCGGCGCGGGTTACATTGGTGATCTAACCTCGGGTGTGCTTGGCAGTCACTATCAGGATATCTTCGCCTTCATTGTGTTGATTCTGGTCCTCACGCTACGACCTTCAGGGCTGATGGGCGAGCGAGTCGCCGATCGCTCGTGAGGCAGGGAGTCTGCTTGAATGAACACGACTGAAGTCGCCTTGTCGTCGCGCATCAAGCTAACGCTGTTGGTGATTGCGGTGCTGGTGTTCCCTTTCCTAGCCGCACCCTTCGGCAACGCCTGGGTGCGTATCGCCGATGTCGCGCTGCTGTACATCATGCTGGCACTTGGCTTGAACGTCGTAGTTGGTTTCGCCGGCTTGCTTGATCTGGGCTATGTGGCTTTCTTCGCGATTGGTGCCTATCTCACTGGCTTGCTGGCGTCGCCGCAATTGGTCGCAACGATTGAATCTCTAAACATCGACTATCCCGCTGCGGGCGTATGGCTCACGGATTTCGTCGGCCCGGTGATCGCGGCTCAAGGCATCCATTTATCAGTCTGGCTGATCGTACCGATTGCAGCACTGGTGGCGGGTATTGCGGGCGCCTTGCTCGGTGCGCCTACGCTCAAGTTAAGGGGTGACTATCTGGCGATAGTCACGCTTGGCTTCGGTGAGATCATTCGTATCTTCATGAACAACCTGAACGGACCGATCAACATCACAAACGGTCCGCAAGGAATCAACCTGATTGATCCGATTCGTATCGGTGGTGTTTCGCTCGCAGGCGAGGCTGGTGTCGTCAGCGTGGGCGGCCTGGTCATGCCATCGGTCAACGCGTACTACTATCTCTTCCTGCTGCTCTGTATTGTCATCATCCTTTTCTCTACACGCCTGCAGCACTCGCGCTTAGGTCGTGCATGGGTCGCGATTCGCGAGGATGAGATTGCGGCGAAAGCGATGGGCATCAACGTCCGAAACATGAAGCTGCTTGCGTTCGCAATGGGTGCAAGTTTTGGCGGTGTCGCTGGTGCGATGTTTGGCGCGTTTCAGGGATTCATCTCCCCCGAGTCGTTTACGCTGACAGATTCAATTGCGATTCTCGCGATGGTGGTGCTGGGCGGTATTGGCCATATTCCTGGCGTTGTGCTGGGGGCAGTGCTTCTCGCTGCGCTACCGGAAGTGTTGCGACATACCGTCGAGCCAGTACAAACTGCTTTATTCGGTCAGGTATGGATCGATGCCGAGGTGCTCCGACAATTGTTGTACGGCTTGGCACTGGTGTTGATTATGTTGGCGCGGCCCGCCGGGCTGTGGCCATCGCCGCGTAAAGAACAGCAGATACTGACCGCAGGAGGTTCCGCGTGACGGTGCCGCTGCTTTCGGTCAAAGGTGCCAGCAAACGTTTCGGCGGTCTGCAGGCTTTGGATAATGTCAGCCTATCGGTACAACCTGGGCAAATCCATGGCTTGATTGGTCCCAATGGCGCGGGTAAGACCACCTGCTTCAACGTGATTACCGGTCTGTATCAGCCAGACAGTGGCAGCTTCACGTTGAATGCCCAGCCGTACTCGCCATCTTCACCGCACCTTGTTGCGCAAGCGGGCATCGCCCGTACGTTTCAGAACCTGCGATTGTTTGGTGAGATGACTGCGCTCGAAAATGTAATGGTGGGGCGCCATGTGAGAACCCGTCAGGGTGTATTGGGTGCGGTATTACGGCATCAAGCTGCGCGTGATGAAGAGCGTGACATCCAGCATAGGGCAATCGAGTTACTGGCGCTGGTGGGCATTGATGGATTAGCGCAACGTACCGCGCGCTATCTTTCATATGGTGATCAGCGCCGTGTCGAGATCGCGCGGGCGCTGGCAACCGAGCCCCTGCTACTGGCACTTGATGAGCCAGCCGCAGGCATGAACGCCACCGAGAAAGCCAGCCTGAGCGAGTTATTGCAGCAGATCCGCGCGATGGGCACGACGATTTTGCTGATCGAACATGACGTCAAGATGGTCATGGGGCTGTGTGATCAGATCACGGTACTTGATTACGGCAAAGTCATTGCAGACGGTAGCGCAGCAGAGGTTCAGCGCAATCCTGAGGTGATCGCAGCCTATCTGGGCAGAGAAGCCGCATGAGCATGACGCCACTACTTCAGGTGAATGCGCTGTCGGTAGCCTTTGGCGGTATTCAGGCAGTGCGTGATGTGTCGCTTGAAGTGGGCGAGGGCGAGTTGGTTACGCTGATTGGTGCCAATGGTGCGGGCAAGACAACCACGCTAAAGGCGATCACCC
>CAZLJL010000122.1:0-5490 GCA_964559785.1 uncultured Bifidobacterium sp. | reverse complement strand
ATCGTGAAGTATCGCTTCGGCGGAATCGGTGGCAGAGGCGCCAATGCAGGCTTGGCTGCGCGCTCGTTCATGGCGGCTTAAATCAGGCCGGATGCGTCGGCGAACGGCTGCTCGCCGAATCGACCTGCGCTTTCAGCTTCTGGCTGGCATGGAAGGTGACGACACGACGAGCACTGATCGGGATTTCCTCGCCCGTCTTGGGATTGCGCCCGGGCCGTTGCGGCTTGTCGCGCAGTTGGAAGTTGCCGAACCCTGACAGCTTCACCGACTCGCCACGCTCCAGCGCATCTCGGATTTCGCCGAAAAAAGTATCGACCATGTCCTTGGCTTCCCGCTTGTTCAAGCCGACCTGCTCGAACAGTAACTCGGCCAATTCGGCCTTGGTCAGCGTGGGCAAGTCTTTCTCCGCCCCCACGCGCGCCTGGTTGGCTTCGATAGCGCGGTCAAGGTCAGCCGCCACCAGGGACTCGACTTCTGCGGGATTCGTGTGATTCATCATGTTCGACGAGGACCGAAATGGCTGCTTATTTTCTTATGGTTGCGCCATGCTTCTGGTGAACAGCCTCGGCCAACGCTGCCATTGCAGCATCAACCGATTCGTCCTGCAGGGTGCTTCGAGTATCTTGCATGGTCACTCGGAAGGCAAGACTTTTTTGCCCTTCGGGCAGCCCTTTGCCGCGATATTCATCAAATAAAACAATGTGTTGCATGATTCGACATGCCGGGTTCGATGCCACAGTCTGGTGCATGGTATCGAGCAGCGCCTGCACCGACACGGTTTGCTCGACCAGCAAGGCCAGGTCACGCAGGACGGCGGGGAACTTCGATATCTCGTGATAGGTGGGCACACTGCGTTGCTGCAGCGCAGCGGCGTCGATTTCGAACACGACCGGCGCCAGCGGCAGTTCAAGGGATTGCACCAAGGCGGGGTGCAACTCGCCGATGACACCCACTCGCTCGCCATGGAGCAAAACAGCAGCGGATCGACCAGGGTGCAACGCTGGGTGAGGTGCAGCTTCGAAGCGCAGCGGCTGCGGCGCGAACAAGGCTTCCAGATCCGCTTTCAGATCGAAAAAATCGGTAGTGCGTGCGGCCTGCCCCCACTGCTCGTCAACCACTGCACCATAGGCCAGTGCCGACAGTCGCTTAGGCTGTGCCACACCAGCCACCGAGAGCGGTCCATCGGTCATCTGGGCATCACGCGAGAACACCGCACCAATCTCGAATACGCGTACGCGCGAGGCTTTACGGTTCAGGTTGTAGCGAACATTCGCGACCAAGCCACTCAATAGCTGCGAGCGCATCACGCTCATCTGGCTGGCGATCGGGTTCAGTAATTTGATCGGATCCGACACGCCAAACCGGTGCTCGGAAGCTTCGTCGATGAAGCTGTAGTTCACCACTTCCTGATAATCCAGATCGGCCAGCTGCCTGCGTACAGTAAACAAGGAACGCACATGTTCAGGCGGCAGACGGATTTCATTGGCAGACACCGGTGGCAACGCCGGAATATTGTCGAAGCCATAGACGCGTGCAATCTCCTCGATCAGATCTTCTTCAATCTCGATATCGAAGCGATAGCTTGGCGGCGTCACTGAGAACAGATCCCCGTCCTGCGTGAATGGCAGTGCAAGCCGAGTAAAGATATCGGCTACCTGCTGCGCCGACAGCGTGATACCGATGATTTTGGAAGCGCGCGCCACACGCAACTGAACCGCTGCACGCTTCGGTAGCGCAGTGACTTGGTCATCCACCGGCCCCACCTGGGTTTGGCCCGGGATGCCGCAAATTTCAACAATCAGCGCAGTAATGCGCTCGATATGCTCGACCGTCGTCGCAAAATCCACGCCGCGCTCGAAGCGATGCGCTGCATCCGTTGAAAAATTGAAGCGGCGTGCCCTGCCCTGAATCGCACTCGGCCACCAGAACGCAGCCTCAAGATAGATATTGCGCGTATCGAGGGATACCGCCGTCGCGTCGCCGCCCATGATGCCGGCCATGGCTTCTGGCACCGTATCGTCAGCGATGACACCGATCCAATCATCCAAGCTCACCGTATTGCCATTCAATAGCTTCAGCGACTCGCCTGCGCGAGCCCAGCGTACATCGAGGCCGGTACGAACCTTATCGAGGTCGAACACATGCGTAGGTCGACCCAACTCCAACATTACGTAGTTCGAGATATCCACGAGCGCGGAGATAGATCGCTGACCACTGCGCTCCAGACGCTGACGCATCCACTGCGGTGTCTCGGCCTTCGCATTCAGACCGCGAATGACACGACCAGAAAAACGTCCGCATAAATCGGGCGCAGAAATTTTTACCGGCAACTTCTCATCATGATTGACAGCGACTTGCGTAAAAGCTGGCATCGACAATGGTGCGCCGGTCAAGGCAGCCACTTCACGTGCAACGCCGAGCACCGACAAACAGTCTGCACGATTCGGCGTTAGCTTGATGGTGAACTTCAGATCATTGAGCTGATAGTAGTCGCGGAAATTTTTACCCACCGGTGCATCGTCCGGCAGCTCGAGCAGACCGGCATTTTCTTCGGACAGTTTCAGCTCGCGCGCCGAGCACAGCATGCCTTGCGACTCTACACCGCGCAATTTGCCCAGCTTGATTTCAAATGGTTTGCCATCGTCGCCCGGCGGCAATGTTGCGCCGATCATGGCGCACGGCACCTTGAGTCCTGGTCGAACATTGGGTGCGCCGCAGACGATGTTGAGCATGGTGCCGGTGCCGGCATCCACTTGGCAGACACGCAGCCGGTCGGCGTTGGGGTGCGGCTCTACCTGCATCACCTGTGCCACCACCACATGCGTGAATGGCGGCACGACCGGCTCGACCTCTTCCACTTCAAGCCCAGCCATGGTGAGCAGATGCGACAACTCATCCGAGTTGAGCTTCGGGTCGACCATGGTACGTAGCCAGTTTTCAGAGAATTGCATTGCTTGCGTCGTTCGAGATCAATTGAATTGCTTGAGGAAGCGAAGGTCACCTTCATAAAACAGGCGAAGGTCGTTAATGCCATAGCGCAGCATCGTCAGCCGCTCAAGTCCAGAACCAAAGGCAAACCCAATAAACTGTTCCGGGTCGAGACCCATATTGCGCAACACAGTCGGGTGTACTTGACCGGCGCCCGACACTTCCAACCAGCGACCTTTCAGCGGCCCCGAACCAAAGGCGATATCAATCTCGGCCGAGGGTTCGGTAAAAGGAAAATACGATGGGCGAAACCGCACTTGCAAGTCGTCGGTTTCAAAAAATGCTTTGACGAACCCGAGGTAAACACCCTTCAGATCCGCGAAACTAATATCGGTATCGATCCACAAGCCCTCAACCTGATGAAACATCGGCGAGTGGGTCGCATCGCTATCGACGCGGTAGGTTCGGCCGGGAGCAATCACCTTAATTGGTGGCTGATGCATCTTGGCATAGCGCACCTGCATCGGGCTGGTATGCGTACGCAGCAGCAGTGGCTTGCCGGTACTGTCTTTGCCGTCGGTGTAGAAAGTGTCCTGCATCGAACGCGCAGGATGGTTTTCCGGGCTGTTCAGCGCAGAGAAATTAGTCCAGTCAGTCTCGATCTCGGGACCATCGGCGACATCAAAACCGATCGAGGCGAAGATCTGCTCAACGCGTTCCCACGATCGCATTACTGGGTGAATACCGCCCACACCGCGACCACGGCCTGGCAAGCTGACGTCGATCGCCTCGGCGTTGAGACGCTCCTGCATCTGCGCATCGGAGAGTGCATTGCGGCGGGCAGTAAGCAATGCCTCGATTTGATCCTTGGCAGCATTGATCAGCGCGCCCTGGGCGCGACGCGCCTCGGGATCGAGCTTGCCCAAGCCTTTCATCTGCTCGGTGATCAGGCCGCTCTTGCCTAAGTACTTGGCCTTGGCATTCTCCAGTGCAGCAGGATCCTGTGCAGCGGCAAAGTCAACGCCTGCATCAACGACGATTTGTTCCAGTGAGCTCATGCGTATGCTTAAAAATGGCAACGGGGCACGGGCTTGTCACCTCATGCCCCGCATGAACGTCGCCGCATTCGGCGACGCCAACGCAAGTCGGCCGATTAGGCTGCGATCGTGGCTTTAACCTGATTCACGATCGCGGCAAACGCCGGCTTGTCGGTCACTGCCATGTCGGCCAGCACCTTACGGTCGAGGGCGATCTCTGCTTTTTTCAGACCGTTGATGAATTTGCTGTAAGTGAGACCGTGCTCGCGGGTCGCCGCGTTGATACG
Source organism: uncultured Bifidobacterium sp. (assembly GCA_964559785.1). GTDB lineage: Bacteria > Pseudomonadota > Gammaproteobacteria > Burkholderiales > Burkholderiaceae_D > Pernthalerella. The sequence continues at coordinate 1,238 of CAZLJL010000122.1, read as the reverse complement.
GGTGATCCAGAGCGCACGGAATACGCGCTTCTTGTTGCGGCGATCGCGGTAGGCATACTGCCCGGCGCGCATGACCGCCTGCTTGGCGACGCGATAGACGCGACTACGACGGCCGCGGTAACCCTTGGCGGCGTCGAGAACTTTCTTGTGACGGGCCCGTGCTGTGACCCCACGCTTTACTCTTGGCATAGTGTGCTCCTGTGGTGGTCGTTAGCTTAGGCAAACGGCATCATTGCGCGAACAGCGTTGACGTTTGTGTCATGAACGTCGACCGCTCCACGCAACTGGCGCTTGTTCTTGGTGGTTTTCTTGGTCAGGATGTGGCGCTTGAATGCTTGGCCACGTTTGACGGTACCGCCTGGGCGAACGCGAAAACGCTTCTTCGCGCTGCTCTTGGTTTTCATCTTTGGCATGACAACTCCGCCCTTTTCGGACGGCTCCATTATTGGACGATGACAGGTGGCAGCAATTTCACTGCACTTGGATGCCTGCTCTCGCTTATTGTTGATGGCGGATCGAGCCGCCAGTCAATATGACCCCGCCTAAATCTGCGGAGCCAGAAATTATATCAAGGAAATCAGCGCCTTAGCAAGCACCCGGAGGCTTCCGCACCGGGTCGCTGGAAAGACAGGACGAGCCAGACCGTGCGAACTCGACAACAAGACGGCGAAACCCGGCCAGAAAACTAGCCAGAAAGTCTCACTTCTTCTTCTTGGGCGCCAGCACCATCACCATCTGACGGCCTTCCATCTTGGGAAATTGCTCGACCTGACCGAAAGGCTCCAGATCCAGTTTCAGACGCTCCAGCATCCGCACGCCGATTTCCTGGTGGGCCATTTCGCGACCCCGAAAGCGGAGCGTGATCTTGGTCTTGTCACCCTCTTCGAGGAATTTCACCAGATTACGCAACTTGATGTTGTAGTCGCCATCATCAGTGCCGGGGCGGAATTTGACCTCTTTGACCGAGATCACCTTCTGCTTGAGCTTGGCCTCGTGTGCGCGCTTCTGTTCTTGGTATTTGAACTTGCCGTAGTCCATCAAGCGACAGACGGGCGGTACCGCAGTGGGCGCGATCTCGACGAGATCGACATCGGCCTCTTCGGCCATCCGGAACGCGTCGGCCAGACTAACGATGCCGATCGCTTCATTCTCCACGCCAGAAAGGCGAACCTGGGGGGCAGTGATTTCACCGTTGATACGGTGCGATTTATCAGTAGCTATTGCCGTTTCCTTCTAAA
>CAZLJL010000121.1:0-5521 GCA_964559785.1 uncultured Bifidobacterium sp. | reverse complement strand
GCCCACCTCGCTATTCAAGCCTGAGCTCTGCGCAAGCTCGATATCGCAGCTCGTCGGCAGATTTCCCAGCCCCCTCAATGACCTGACGGTCTTCCCCTCATCGACCCCCGCGGTTCGATTTCCGGCCAAATAGACAGCATATTTGCTTTTTGTTATCAATTTCCGTTGACACAAAGTTTACTGTTTGATAACTTTCTCGGGCGGTTCCGTCCTTTGCTACCCGGATTCGCCGGTTGTATTCGGGAATGTCCACTGTCGCGTTGCACATCGGGTCTCTCTCTATGCGAACCAAAGACTTTCATTCGGAAAAAGATGCTCTACGGATCTCAAGGGCTGCCTGGTCATTCGCCACCCGCCGAGTACCGGTCAGTGCTGCTGCCTTGCTGCTGCCACCGGTTGGCAAGCCTGAAACCGGCGACCTGATTTTGGCTGCGGTGGATTCCCTCGGACAGCACCCGGGACTGCAATTACCGAGTGGTCGACGCATGCAAATGTTTCCAGGTGATGAGATCGTGGTGGCCTACGGCAACCGCTATGCCTCGAATCAATTCGAATCCGAGGTGCCCAACACCCTCGGACCATGCCATCTTTCGGCAGGTGGCGGCATCGCCTCTCGCGTCACGTCTTGGCACGTGAGGATGAAGAGTCCCACGCAGATTACGCCGATCGGCCTGCTGGCAAACAACCAGGGGCGGCGCATTAACTTGCGCGACTACGCGCTTCCAACACTAACGCGTGCTCCATCAAACCATCTGACGACGATTGCCGTGGTCGGTACCGGCATGGATTCCGGCAAGACGCAGAGCTGCGCTTACTTGGTCAGAGGTCTGATCGCTGCCGGGTTACGGGTGGCCTACATCAAGATCACCGGTACTGGCGCGGGCGGCGACACCTGGTTGCTCAAAGATGCCGGGGCTTCGCCCGTGCTCGACTTCACCGATGCAGGTATGTCCACAACTTACCTCGCGCCCTTGTCGCAGATCGAATCCGCTCTGGTGTCTTTATTGGCGCATGCAGCGAACGAGGGCGTCGATGCAGCCGTGGTGGAAATCGCTGATGGTGTTTTGCAGATCGAAACCTCAGCACTGCTGAAGTCCGAAGTGTTCGCGTCCCTGGTGGGTGGGTTGATGATGGCATCGCAAGATTCGATGGGTGCCAGCGCTGGCGTGCACTGGCTGAAGCAAAACGCGCGTCCGCCGGTACTGGGCCTGAGCGGCATCATTTCTGCGGCGCCTTTGCAGGTACGAGAAGCGACGCAAGCACTTGGCCTTACGGTCTACGATCGTCTGGCCCTCGCCAATGCGAGGAATGCAATGACGATTCTTGCGGGGGCCCAACAACACATGGAGGTACTGCGCGGAACAGAACCCACCTTGGCAAGCCGCATCGTAGACATCAACGGAGAAGCCTATGGAAAGAAACACGATGATGCCAGTTCGCTCGGCCGCCCTTGGGTGGCACCTGCCGCACGGAATGCTCCTTCGGCGGGTACTACGCAGTGATCCCACCAATGAATACTTACTGTATCGCCCGACTGGCGCTTCAATCGATAGTCCGCTACTCGTCGTGGTATTGGGCGTTAGCCGTCATTGGCAGCAACAAGTTGCTGCATTCATTCCAGCGTGCGAGCGGCTGGGCGTCACGCTACTGTCACCGAGCATGGGCGGTACTGTACGCGCCAGCTACCGCAGCATCGGTCGACAGGAACACCGTGCGGATGAATTACTCCACGACTGTCTGCGTGAGGTGAGTCTGCATACCGGCATTGATGCCACGCGCTTTCGGCTGTTTGGCCACTCATCGGGCGCTCAATTTGCGCACCGCTACCTGATGGCGCATCCCCATCGTGTGGAATCCGCCGTCATTGCATGCGCGCGCTGGTACACCTTTCCCGACACTGCACGCAAATTTCCCTTTGGTATTCGTCCGACAAAGCGCTTGCCGGACCTCGCGTTCAACCCGGAGCAATACCTGCGCGTAAGAATCACCCTTCTGGACGGGACTTTGGATACCGAAGAAGAAGTGTTTCGCCACAGTGATCAGATTAGTGCTCTGCAAGGCAAAAATCGTTTGGAACGTGCTCGGCGCTGGGTGGCGGCGATGCGCGCCCAAGCGAAGGCGCATGCCATGCCGTCCGTGGTCGAGCTGATCGAAATCGAAGGGGTTGGTCACCATTTCGGTCCCCTGTGTCGTGAGGGCCGTCTTGTTCCACGTGTGTTCTGGTCCTTGTTTGGTGCGACCGTTGATGAGGAAAGCGTCAGCACCCAGCCCCAATAGCGACCTGGAGTCGCTATCCCCACTAATGCGATCAGTCTGTACAGACTATCGCCAAGGATAAAAACATGAAGACAAGCTCAGAGCATATCGATTGGGGATTTCCAGATGATGCGGCAGAGACCGCATCCAGTCCACCTTTAGGTAGCGGAGCGAGTGCACGCCCTGCAGGCGTGAGTAGACGAGTAGTTCGGTGGCTCATTATCTCGCTCACGCTCGCGATGCTCATCATTGCACTTTGGGTTTTCAGTACACACCGCGTGCAGAACGTTATCTCTCGAAATGCGTTTGTGAAGACGGAGTTGACCAACATAGGTGCTCGTTTTGACGGTCGTATCGCATCGGTGGAGGCAACACCAGGTACGCGCGTCAATGCCGGGCAAATCATTGCCCGCCTGGACGATAGCCATCTACGCGCCCAAGAAGTAGAAGCTAAAGCGAATATCGCATCGCTGGAACGCACGCTTGTGCAAGAGACTGCCGCCATCGAACAGGAACGAAAAACGCTAGCGGTGACCTACCAGGAGACTAAGGCACGCGCGGAGGCGACTCGTTCAGAGGTACAGGCAGCAAAAATCCGCGTCTCCGAAACACAGGAGTATTTACGCATCCGCCAAGAGCTTGCCAAGAGCGGCATGATCTCGAACGAGGCATTACGCGAAGCCAATTTAAAGCGACAGCTCGCACAAGAACAACTCGCCGCTGCACAAAACAACGCGACAGCTGCTGAAGCCGCCGTACGAAATGCGGAACTCAATATCTCGGGCATCACCATCCGCCAGCAAAAGCTCGGCATACTGTCCTCGGAAATCAATGCAGCAAAAGGCAAGTTGTCGCGAGTACAGGCAGATCTGGAATCAACCATCATCAAAGCGCCCACCGACGGCACCATCGTTCGATGGTTGATCAACACGGGCGGATCGGTCAGGGTCGGCTTTCCGATGGTGAATATGGTGGTCGGAAATGATCGATGGGTCGAAGCTTGGGTTGATGAAGATGAACTTGAATATGTCCAGGTTGGAAGCCCCGCCATGGTGTCATTTCCCTCGCTACCAGGAAAGCAATTCGAGGGCGTCATAGAAAGAATCGGCGTCACCACAGATCTTGAGGAGCCGGTCGTCGCCGTGCCCGAGCCACGCACCACTCGAATTCGAAGCGCACCCATTATTGCGGTCATCATCCGCTTATCGAATCCACCTGCCGCATTACTGCCGGGGCTATCGGCTATCGTAGATATCCACCGCAATGGCATGTGATGCCGTGCCACATTCAACGTCAACAGATTCGTCTAAACCCACTGTTCAGGTAACAGCGATGCCAGAGACAAAGGGCGTCACCAACGGGTCTGGATACTCATGGATCCTGCGTGGTAAAGGCTACTTATCAACCCTGGACCTCGCAGTCTTAGCCCTGTTGGCAATATTGTCGCTGATCGTATTCACCGCCCGTGTCTTGCCCACACCGGGTCTGAACATGGCGACCTCATCCTTGCTTGCGCCCTTCATCAGTCTCGGGCATTTCCTGAATGCTGTCGTCACACTCGAATGGGTGCCTACAGTAGAACGACACGCAGTGATTTACGTGATGCTACTGCCCACAGCAGCACTGTTGATCACGCTGGCACGACTCACGTTCGGACTGCGCGTATTAGGCTTTCGCTCAGTCCTGATCGCGGTCGGGTTTCAAGAGGTTGGGTTCGGTCCCAGTCTGCTGCTTATCGCCGTCGTGGTAAGTGTCATCGCCATACTGCGACCATGGATGCGGCGTGTGCGTCTGCCGCTTTATGCGCGCATCTCGCTGATACTCGCGATGACGGCGGGTATTCAGATTTTTTTCCTGATGGTCGGTTCCTGGCAGCGATCACACACGATCTTCAACTTGGCCTTCTTCCCAGTGATTATTCTGGCCATGATGGCCGAGGGTATTGCCGGAACGCTGGACCAGAACCGACCTGCCACGGCAGCGTGGCGTCTGGGCTGGACACTCGCCCTGGCACTACTGCTGTACGGGCTCATGAATTTTGGTCCTTTTCTGAAGCTGCTACTACGAGCCCCGGAGTTGATGATCTTGCAGATCCTCGCGATAGTGTTTATCGCCGAGTTTCTGGATTTTCGTTTACTACAAGATTGGCAAAACCACACCACCACATTGCTATCCCGCTTTGCATCGGACTCTCTGCAGCACCCCATCCAACATCGTAAAAAACGTATCGCAGTAGTCCGCAATAAATCCTCACACGGCACGATCGGTCGACTAGGGCCACAGGCGCACGAGGCTGAGCGGAATATCTCGCTGCAGCACCTGATCGATGCACTTCGTGAGCAAGGTTACGCGGTCAAGATATTTGAAGGCGACATGACGCTATTGCGGGAGTTGCGCAAGTTTCTACCACCGCATCCTCGCACCGGTGCGCCAGGAGGCGTTGTACTAAACATGAGCAACGGTATCCAGGGAGTAGGCCGTCAGGTACATGTGCCTTCACTGCTTGAGATGGCTGGTATCGCATACACCGGTGCCGACCCACTGGCGCTATCCACCCTGTGTGATCGCAGTGCATTTCTGTCACGACTACAAGCTCATGGACTACCTGTACCAGCCTTCAGGCTAATCACCCGTTGGCGGCGGGACCCACCGGATCTACCGTTTCCCTTGGTGCTACGCGCACGCGACGATACTAACGACATGCAATTCATCGTGCGAACACCCGATGAATACTCCGGTGCGCTATCCCATTTGGGTTCGGTGCAATCGCGCGGCATCTTGTGCGAAGCATGGCTCGAGGGCACCTTAATCAGCGTTGGTGTGCTGGGCAATGACCGTCTCAGTTGCCTACCCATCGCATCACATACATCGAGTAGTGGACATATCGACTGTCCAGCATCGATTGATGAGCAACAGGCTCAGTACTATCGATCACTTGCGCTGCGCGCATTCAGGTCAATCGGCTGTCGAGACTTTGCGCGCGTAAATATGATGATCGATCATCAAGGTCAAGCGTATGTGGTGGGTATCCACACCAACACGATTTTGGACAAGCGTGGTCCTATGGCAGTTATGGCTCAGGCCGCAGGGCTGACTTGGCCTCAGTTGATGGGCACCATTGTCGAGCTCGCTGGTGCACGCAGCGGGGTCGATTGGGGCTCCTCCGCACAAGCGATGGTTTCCGCCGAATCGACAGCGAAGCCGCGCATGATGGGCGTATGACGCCAACACTCCAAAACTTTCGCCAACGGGCTCGACTAGCTCA
>CAZLJL010000120.1:0-5622 GCA_964559785.1 uncultured Bifidobacterium sp. | reverse complement strand
CGTCAGCAGCGCTGCGGACGACGGCTTGCGCTGCCTCCACCACCAGCATCCGCTTGTTGGTGAGTGATTTATTCTCAACCCACGCCAGTTCGCCCGCTGCGTCACGCACCCGACTCCAGTCGCCGCTGGTGATCACCACCTCGACCGGCATGCCGGCTGGCGCCGCAAAAAGCTTGCGGCCTTTGGTGCTCGGCGCATCAAACATGATGGCCGGGCCCGGGCCAATCGCCTTGAACTCGCTGGCAGCCCGTGCGACCCCCACTTGCGCCGTGATCGCGGCGATCAGTAACAGCAAGGAGAGACGCCGGGCCCGCATGGAATTACTGCACCGGCGTGTTGGGCGCTTGCGCCAGCGCTTGCTTGCGCTGCTGGTAGAACACTTCGAAGTTGATCTCGGTCAGATGAATCGGGGGGAAGCCGCCGCGCGTGACCATGTCGGCGATATTGGCGCGCAAGTAGGGGTAAATGATGTTGGGGCAGGCAATGCCGAGCAGGGGCTCGAGCTGATCTTCGGGAATATTGCGTAATTCGAAAATACCGCCTTGCTTACCTTCAACCAAAAAAGCGATCTTGTCGCGGATTTTGGCAGTAATCGTCACGGTGACGGTGGCCTCGTAAATATCATCGGCCAGCTTCTGATTGCCAACATCAATCTGAATTTCAATGCTCGGACCATCCTGCTCCAGAAAAATCGCAGGCGAATTCGGCTGCTCTAGCGACATGTCCTTCAGGTAAATGCGCTGGATGTTGAAACTGGCTTGCAGATCTTGGGAATCTTGATCAGACATGACTTGCTTTCGTTAGGGGGGATGGGTAGCACGCTAGGTGCGCGGCGTTCTAAACGGCTGGGTGAATAAACGTTCGGGCAGTGGGTTGATTCGGCAATGACGGCTGCGATCAACCGCGCAGCAAGGGCTCGAGTTCACCCGCGCGATCCAGCGCGGACAAGTCATCAAAGCCACCGACATGGGTTTCGCCAATGTAAATCTGTGGAACGGTGCGACGACCTGTCTTCTCCATCATCTCGGCGCGTTGCTCGGGTTCGAGGTCCACCCGGATTTTTTCAATCTCGGCGACGCCTTTGGACTGCAAGAGACGTTCAGCCATGTTGCAGTAGGGACATACTCCTGTCGTGTACATCGTGACCTTCGCGCCCATCTCGCTGCTGCTCCCTTCGTTGAAACTCACTTTGAGGTCGGCAATCCCTGCGACCGCCACTCGTTGAAACCGCCGCCGAGCACATAGACTTTGTCGAAGCCTGCGCGCTGTAGTACTGAGGCGCCACGCGCTGCACGGGTGCCAACGCCGCAGACCAGCAGCACCGGATGCTGCTTGTCGATTTCGCTGGCACGGGTGCCGAGTTGGTCGAGCGGGATGTTTTTCGATTGCTGCAGATGTCCGCCACCGAACTCGTCGTTCGAGCGCACATCCAGAATCGTGACCTTGCCCTGATTCAAGAGCTGGGTCGCTTCCAGTGTCGAAAGCGTGTTCTTGGCTCGAAACAGCAGCGGCCAGAGGAGCGCACCACCCGAGATAAGTGCGATCAGGATGAGTGCGATGTTGTCGATCAAGAATGTCACAGCGTGGAAATCCGTTAGGGCTCAGCCGCGCATTATAAAATAACGCGCTTCACAAAGTTGCCCGCTACTTGTAAACCTTCAAGCCGACCAATTCCCTCAACCGCATCCCTGCTGCACCCGCTCCATGTACAAAATTGTCTTAATGCGCCACGGCGAGTCCATCTGGAACCGCGAAAACCGTTTCACCGGCTGGGCTGACATCGACCTGACCGAAAAAGGCGAGGCGCAAGCCCGCGAGGCTGGTCGGCTCATGAAAGAAGCCGGATTCCAGTTCGATATCACCTACACTTCCGTGCTAAGGCGCGCCATCCACACCCTCTGGTTGTCACTCGAAGAAATGGATCTGATGTGGCTCCCGGTCGTGCATAACTGGCGGCTGAATGAACGGCACTACGGCGCATTGCAAGGCCTGAACAAGGCAGATATGGCAGCGGAATACGGTGAAGAGCAAGTCATGATCTGGCGCCGTAGCTACGACATCCCGCCCATGCCACTCGACCCGAGCGACCCGCGAGTCTCATTCGACAACCCGCGCTACGCCGAGTTGCGGCGCGAGGAAATACCGCTCACCGAGTGCCTGAAAGATACCGTTGAGCGGGTGCTCCCCTACTGGAATGATGTGATCGTGCCGGCGGTGCGCGAAGGTCGTCAAATCTTGATCTGTGCTCATGGCAATAGCCTGCGCGGCCTGATCAAGCATCTCGACGACATCAGTAACGCTGATATCGTGAAAGTGAATATCCCGAACGCGCAGCCCTTGGTCTACGAGCTGGACGCGGCGTTGAAGCCCATTCGCAGCTACTACCTCGGCGATGCCGCTGCGATTGAGACGGCCATCAAGAACATCGCTCACCAAGGCAAGGCCAGCTAGGACCAATGCCAACGGCTCGTCACCCGCTTGCCTTACTTATCGTTGCGTTCGCGCTTGCTTACCTTCCCGCGCGGACTGCGGTCGCCGCCGAGCCCAAATCTACTGAGCGCACGCGGCAAAAGCAGCAAGCGGAGCAAGAGCGGGCGGAACTAAGGCGCAAACTCGACGATCTGAAGGCGGATATCGTCAAAACCGAGAAAGCGCATGGCCATGCCGCCGATGCACTCGCCTCCTCTGAAAAGGCGATCTCCAATGCTAACCGCACCCTTCGTGAACTTGCAGCGGAACAGCAGCGCACACAGCAAAAGCTGCAAACACTGTCGCAAGATCTTCGGCAATTGGAAGCCGCGGTAGCACAACAGCGCAAGCGACTTGAGCATATGCTGCGTGAGCAGTACCGCGCCGGCCAGGAGGACCGTGTTCGCTTGCTACTGTCCGGCGACAACCCGAACAGAATCGCGCGCGAAATGCGTTATCTAAGTTATGTCTCGGCCGAGCAAGTGAAAGCCATCGAAAAACTGCAGCAGGACATCGCAACGGTAGAGGCAAACAAAGCCGATGCTGAAGAGGCGAGAGCGGCGCTGGAGGACATCGCCGCCGAGCAGCGTGAGCAAAAAGCCTTGCTCGAAAAAGAGAAAGGCAAGCGCAAGGTGCTGGCAACCCAGCTCTCGGACAAGTTATCAGCGCAGCGCAAACAGGCGGGCAACCTGGCGCGCGATGAGTCGCGGTTATCCGCACTGGTGGATCGCTTGGCCGTGGTAATTGCCCAGCAGCGCAAAGCCGAAGAGGAGGAGGCACGTCGCCGTGCGCGTAACAAGGCCGAAGCCGCTGCGCGCGAAAAGGCGCTGGCAGACAAGGCGCGTGCTGAAAACAAAGGGCGCACCACCGCCGCAAGCAAGGCGCCAGAACCCGCAAAAACACCCGAGCGAACCCAGCAGGCCGTCCCCGAGCCGCCGCCACCGCCCGATGGCAATGCCTTCGCCGCGCTACGAGGCAAGGGGAAACTGCCTGTCAAAGGCGAGCTGGCGGCGACTTTCGGTGCCAAGCGCCCGGACGGCCCGAGTTGGAAGGGCGTTTTTATCAAAGCCGGGGAGGGAAGCGATGTCCATGCCGCAGGCGCCGGCGAAGTGATCTTCGCCGACTGGATGCGTGGCTTCGGCAACCTGATCATCGTTGACCACGGCGGTCAGTACCTGAGCATCTATGGCAATAATCAATCGCTACTGAAGCGTCCCGGTGATCGGGTGAAAGCAGGCGATGTCATCGCCACCGTGGGTAACAGCGGCGGCAATGAACATTCAGGTTTATACTTCGAGCTCAGGCATCAAGGGCGGGCAATCGATCCGCTCGCCTGGCTCAACAGGTGAGACATGGGCAGCAAATTGAAAAATCTAGGCTTGGTAGGACTCGGACTGATCGCCGGTATCGCCGGTTCGATGCAGTTCGACGCAATGGCCCAGCGTAACGCTAACTCACCGCTACCAATCGAAGAGCTACGCACGCTCGCCGACGTGTTCGGATTGATCAAGACCGACTATGTGGAGCCGGTCGAAGACAAAAAATTACTGACCGAGGCCATCTCCGGCATGGTGTCCTCGCTCGACCCGCACTCGGCCTTCCTGGACAAAAAAGCATTCAAAGAACTGCGTGAAGGCACGCAGGGCAAGTTTGTGGGTCTTGGCATCGAAGTCGGGATGGAAGACGGCTATGTGAAGGTCATTTCGCCGATTGAAGATTCGCCTGCGTTCAAAGCAGGCTTGAAGTCGGGTGATCTGATCACTCGCCTGGACAGCACGCCGGTCAAAGGTATGACGCTGGATGAAGCTGTCAAGCGCATGCGCGGTGAGCCAAACACCAAAATTACGCTGACCATAGCGCGCAAGGAAGAAGACAAGCCGCTGCTGATCACCATCGTGCGCCAGGAAATCAAGGTGCAGAGCGTCAAAGGCAAGATGATCGAGCCCGGGTTCGGCTGGATTCGTGTATCGCAGTTCCAAGAGCCGACGGTGGAAGACCTCGCCAAGAAAATCAATCAGCTCTATCAGCAAGACCCCAGCATAAAAGGCTTGGTGCTTGATTTGCGCAATGACCCGGGCGGCGTGCTGCCGGGTGCGATCGGTGTATCGGCAGCTTTCTTGCCTAAGGATGTTCCGATCGTCTCGACCAACGGGCAGCTGCCTGATTCGAAAGCCACTTACTATGCGCGCCGCGAGTTCTACGGTACGCGTGCCGGCAACGACCCACTGGCCCGACTGCCTGAAGGCATCAAAAAAGTGAAGATGGTGGTGCTGGTGAATTCCGGCTCGGCTTCGGCTTCGGAAATCGTGGCCGGTGCGCTGCAAGACTACAAGCGCGCGGTGATCATGGGCACACAGACTTTCGGTAAAGGCTCGGTGCAAACAATTCGTCAACTATCGGCAGATACTGCTGTCAAGCTGACCACGGCGCGTTACTACACACCGAATGGCCGCGCTATTCAAGCCAAAGGCATTGTTCCTGATTTACTGGTGGATGAATACGCCGACGGCGATGGCATGAATGGCTTGCGTCTGCGCGAGGCCGACCTGCAGAAGCATCTGTCCAACGACAAAGACAAGGACGCTGAAAAAGGTGCGGCGATCGTCGATGAACTGGAAGAGTCAAAACGCTTGGCTGCGCTCGAGAAAAAGCGTAAGCCAATGGAATTCGGTGGCAAGGATGACTTCCAGCTAGCGCAAGCACTCAATCACTTGAAGGGCATGCCCGTTCAAACATCGAAGACGGCTAAAGTCGAAGCCAAGAAAGAGTAAAGTTTCATCAATCGGGCGGTCGCCGTGAGCTACATAACCGCCCGACTTGCCGACAACGGCCGCACGCTCTGCGGCCGTTTTTCATTCAAGACCTAGTGATGGATGATCAACAGTTACTGCGCTACTCGCGTCACATACTGCTCGACGAGATCGGCATTGAGGGCCAGGAGAAACTGCTGGCCGCCCACGCCTTGGTGATTGGGGCAGGTGGCTTGGGCTCCCCTGTTGCGCTGTATCTCGCTTCCGCCGGCATCGGCAAGATCACGCTGGTCGATGATGACACGGTTGATCTCACGAATTTACAGCGGCAGATCCTGCACACCACGGCGCGCGTGGGTCAGCCCAAAGCGGAATCCGGCAAGCAGACGCTGGCCGAGATCAA
>CAZLJL010000119.1:0-5793 GCA_964559785.1 uncultured Bifidobacterium sp. | reverse complement strand
GCAGACCCAGTTTTTCGATCAGGGCACGGTAACGATCCGTATCCTTGCGCTTCAGGTAAGCCAGCAGGCTTTTACGCCGGTTGACCATCATGATCAGGCCACGACGGGAATGATGATCCTTGGCGTGGGCCTTGAAATGGCCATTCAGCTCATTGATGCGCGCGGTCAACAACGCAACCTGCACCTCAGGAGACCCGGTGTCATTTTGACCCCGAGCGTTGGCAGCGATGACCGCTGCCTTGTTTTCTTTCGTAACTGCCATGGTAAATCCCTTTCACATGCGGGCTCCGGAGTCGCAACCCCAGAATCCGTGACAACATTGATAACTTGGCCAATTTTGGCCAAGCCGGGATTATAGCCCAAATAGCGACTGGATCTGCCCTACCGGCAGCCCCTATCGAAACAAGCGTCGCACCTCACAGTTGTGGGTTGAGCTTCTCGTTCTTGGATTGCAATTTATTTAACGCCGACAGATAGGCCTTGGCCGAAGCCACCACGATATCCAGATCAGCGCCGACGCCGTTTACGATCCGACCACTCTTCGACAGCCGTATCGTTACCTCACCCTGCGACTGCGTGCCGGTGGTGATGGCATTCACGGAAAACAGCAGCAGCTCCGCACCACTGGCGGTGTGGGACTCGATGGCATTGACGATCGCGTCAACCGGGCCATTGCCCTGCCCCTCGCACTTCACCTCTTTGCCGTCGGCTGCGAACACCACTTTGGCGCTCGGCTTCTCGCCGGTCTCGGAATGCTGCGACAGCGACACAAACTTGTAGAACTCTTGTTCGTGCGCGTTCTGCTCGTCGGATACCAGCGCCATGATGTCTTCATCAAAGATATCGGACTTGCGGTCTGCCAGCTCCTTGAAGCGGGCGAAGGCGGCATTCACCTCAGCCTCGGAGCCAAGCGCAATCCCGAGCTCCTCCAGACGCTGCTTGAATGCGTTACGACCCGAAAGCTTGCCAAGCACGATCTTGTTCGCACTCCAGCCCACGTCTTCGGCGCGCATGATCTCGTAGGTATCGCGCGCTTTCAGGATGCCATCTTGATGGATGCCGGAAGCATGCGCGAAAGCATTCGCACCGACCACTGCCTTGTTGGGCTGAACCGTGAAACCGGTAATCTGCGATACCAGCTTCGAGGTGGGTACGATTTGCGTGGTGTCGATACCGACATCCAGCTTGAAATGATCTCTGCGGGTCTTCACCGCCATCACGATCTCTTCCAACGCGGTGTTCCCCGCGCGCTCGCCAAGACCATTGATAGTGCATTCGACCTGACGCGCGCCGCCGATCATCACCGCAGCCAGCGAGTTGGCAACCGCCATGCCAAGATCGTTATGGCAGTGCACCGACCATACGGCTTTATCCGAGTTGGGGATGCGCTCGCGCAGCGTCTTCAGCGTGTGGCCGATCATCTCAGGTACGCCATAGCCTACGGTGTCGGCAAAGTTGATGGTGGTCGCACCCTCGTCGATCACTGCCTCCAGCACGCGGCATAAGAAATCGAGATCCGAACGGCTACCGTCCTCTGGGCTGAATTCGACATCATCGGTAAATTGTCGTGCGTAGCGTACTGCCTGACGTGCTTGCTCATACACCTGGTCGGGCGACATACGCAGCTTTTTTTCCATGTGCAGCGGCGAGGTTGCGATGAAAGTATGAATACGCTTTCTCGCTGCGGGCTCCAGTGCCTCGGCAGCGCGCGCAATGTCGCGCTCATTGGCACGAGACAGCGAGCAAACAATCGACTCCTTGACTGAGCTGGCAATTGCGCGGATCGCATCGAAATCGCCCGGTGAGGAAGCAGCAAAGCCCGCCTCGATAACGTCGACCTTGAGCCGCTCCAACTGCCGCGCGATACGGATTTTCTCTTCGCGCGTCATAGAGGCGCCAGGCGACTGCTCGCCATCGCGCAAGGTGGTGTCAAAAATAATCAGCTTGTTCGAATCGGGCATCTTGGGCTCCCGGAATATTCAATCAGTGGGTTGGGCATATTTTCGCCTGCCCTCGCATTTTTTGCGCGGGCCGGGAAAAGCACAGGTTGTGGGTATAAGAGTATCTGCGCCTTAGCGCAGTAGATATAGCAGCAGCAGACCGGACGGACTGCCGAGGGGAAGAAACTGGGACTGGCGGGTAGCGCTTAACATGAGGGCAAGAATACGGGGGAATGCCGCAAAGTGCAACCACCAGATTTCTATCGCGCCGATAGCCGCCGGCGCTATTTCTCCTCGCTGGGTTCGGAACTGGTCTGTACCAGACTGACCGGATTACCCTTAGCCCAAAACCACAGCGCCACTACATACCCCGACAAGCCGTACACCACGAATAAGCCGAACAGCACCTTGGGCGGGTCGCTCGACACTGCCACGAAAATCAGCACAATCAGAAAGATTGCGATGAACGGTACCGACTTCTTGAAGTTGACGTCCTTGAAGCTATAAAACGGTGCGTTGGTCACCATGGTCAGTCCAGCGTACACCGTGATGACCCAGGCCAGCCAGCTGAAGTCGGCGCCACCGATGCGCAGATCATCCATCAACCAGATAAAGCCCGCCACCAGTGCTGCGGCCGCCGGGCTAGGCAGCCCCTGGAAGAAACGCTTGTCGACCACCGCAATATTGGTATTGAACCGTGCCAAGCGCAATGCAGCCCCGGCACAGTAGACGAACGCTGCCAGCCAGCCCAGCTTTCCCATGCCGCGCAATGCCCACTCGTACATGATGAGTGCTGGAGCGGCCCCGAACGACACCATGTCCGACAAACTGTCGTACTGCGCGCCAAATTCACTTTGGGTATTGGTTAGACGGGCGACGCGGCCGTCGGTAGCATCCAGCACCATGGCTGCAAAGATGGCCACGGAAGCATTAAAAAACTGCCCGTTCATGGCCATCACAATCGCATAAAAACCGCAGAACAACGCAGCGGTGGTGAAGGCATTGGGTAACAAGTAAATGCCGCGACTACGCAAGCGACCCGCTAGCTGCTCGCCGTCACCCTCGATACGACGGGATGAGAGCCGATTCAGCCGGAACGGCTTGGAGATCGCCGGCTTGCCAGCCGCCGCCTTGAGTTTCTGCTTGCGTGGATTAAAAATGCGCATGGCGCCTCGCTCGGATTACAGCTCGGCCAGAATCGTCTCAGTGGCACTTACCTTGTCACCGACGGCAACCATTGGACGCGCACTCAGCGGCAGATAGACATCGACGCGCGAGCCGAAACGAATGAAGCCGTAACGCTGGCCACGCGCTAGCCGATCGCCCACCGCAACGTAACAAAGAATGCGGCGTGCGATCAGGCCGGCCACCTGCACGAATGTCACCACCGCACCGCTATCCGCTGTGACTACGACCGCATTACGTTCGTTCTCGGTTGAAGCCTTATCAAGATCAGCATTGACAAACTTACCAGGGAAATACTCAACCTTGGTGATGGTGCCGTCGACAGGCGAGCGGTTCGAATGCACATTAAATACATTCATGAAGACACTGATCTTCAACGACTCGCGGCCCGCATAGGGATCTTCTGCCTTCTCTACCACCACGATCCGGCCATCAGCCGGTGACAGAACCGCATTCGCCTGCTGCGGAATCATGCGCGGGGGATCACGGAAAAACTGCAGCACAAACAGCGCGATGATCCAGAAAGGCCAAGACCAACCACCGAGCACGGCGGTCGCAATCACCGCCGCCACGATGGCGAGCAAGAGAAATGGCCAGCCCTCGCGGGCAATGATGGGGTGGGGATAGGAATTCAACGAAGCTCCTGCGATTCACTGTTCCGGACTGATCAACCGACGCCCGGGCTTTATTTCTAATATGAAATATTTCGTTAATCCCTACATTGTAGCGTGTGGGTCGCCATGACGGAATTTGTGTGGCGCCAGCGAAGAATTCTGGAAACTTTGACGGTTATTCGAACATTCGTCCGATTATCGCCACATACGGGCATCGTCCTTCCCATCAGGAGCCCGCGCGCCCATGCGACCCTTATCAGATCGTCAGACTGTCGAAGCCGCGCTTGAGGTATGGGCGGCTGCTGAGCGCCAACAACTCGGCGTTGTTGCAGACGACAACGGCGTTATCGAGCTGCTATATGCCTCCGTACAGATACGGGCGCCCGATGTGGCCTCATCGTTGACCAAGGCCGCTGTCCTCAAGCTTGTGGGCAGAATACAGAGTGAATTGACGCGCCGGGCGGCGCTATCGGAAATTGGATCTGCCGAATCGCTGATCGCCAAGATACCTAGCCTTGGTAGATTTGCTGCGACGGGCAAGCTCGGGCATCTGCGCGAAGAGTGGGAGCAACTCACTCGTCGTAATGCTGAAGCATCGTCACGCATAGCCGCCGAGCGCCATCGTGTTTTTGACGAATTCAAGAACTTGATGCCCGCCATGCCGTATGAAACGCATGACGATGGCACTATCGTTTATCGATATGACTTTAGCTCGCCAGAACTACAAGAGAGTCTGAGAGCCAACTTAGCGGAAATCGACAAGTACCAGCTGAATAATCTCGGCTTTTATCAAAGCTTCACGACCGATCTTCC
Organism: uncultured Bifidobacterium sp.; assembly: GCA_964559785.1. Classification (GTDB taxonomy): domain Bacteria; phylum Pseudomonadota; class Gammaproteobacteria; order Burkholderiales; family Burkholderiaceae_D; genus Pernthalerella. Next base: position 1,241 of record CAZLJL010000119.1, on the reverse strand, counting down.
ACGAACGTTTTTTTCAATCGAAATAGATCGTGCAAAACACCGCTTCGATCTCGGTCTAGAAAAAGAGAAGTTGGCGATGCTAAATAAAGCATTCGACAACAATCTGCTTGTGCTTGCTACCGTCAGTAAGGTACTCAATCAGGCGATGCCTGCCATCGTGCTAACGATGAACCAAACGCTGTTCCCAAATCTATCTGGCGTAGTGTTGAAAGCTAATCAAGCCAATCCGGAGCGACCTCACTTTCAAGTCAGACGCAGTGGCAACAATATCGAACTCGGCTGCAATGTCTACGCAAAAATTGACAAGGTGGCTCTTGCGGCCACTAGCGACGGAAGGCAAGATCAAATCTGGCTAGCTAATCAAGGTGCGAAGTGGTCGGGTGCGCCAGGCCCCACCAATTATGGTCAGCTCATACATTTCAGTTTCACACTCGATACTGCCGCCGCTGCGCGAGGGCAGCTTCGCGCTGTTGAGGGCAGCGCTATTAAGGCATACACGGAAACCAGGCTCTGCCCAGCGACCTCCCACCAGAGGTCATGAGAAATCAACTAAGTAGACTTATGCGCAATCTCAAATCCAACCGGATGTACCAATAGTGCAGCGTATAACATCACAAAGCTCGATACAAGCTGCCGAACTGATCAAGCAAGCAAGCAAAGATCCTAAGACGATGCTTGTCGTCAGTAGCTCTGGTAATGTCCGTCACGCTAATCGTCTACAACGGATAATTTATGGAGTAGTAGATTTTTTTGATGCGGATGCAGCAAAGCAGCGGATTACCGAAGCGCGCCAGGCAGTTAGAGAAAAACTATGTACAGAACTGACGGCCCTCGGACAATCAGAGTCAACGAATCTAGCGCCAATGATCGACAGCGCAGTACATACGCTGATCTCGGATCACCAACCCGAAACGAGCCCTGCTTCCCACTCCCAAATACAGAGTGAAGTAGATGCGATGAGCTCGAACAGCGAGATTAAATCGAGTTTTGATTCTCAGTCTCAGATTGAGGCTAAGTTTAAAACTGCTCTAGTACACATACGAGAGATTACCAATGAGTCAGCGAGTGTGCCGCTAAATCTTCTCTGGCAGGCGGTTGAGGAGCAGCGAGCAAAGCATATGCCGGTCAACATCCAAGCAGCATCGACTATCGCAGCCAACACGTCGATCTGGAAAAAATCGCTTGGCATAAGCACTCAAGACGCGTTCCGCCTCGCTAGCAATGCTTGGAAACTCCATGAA
>CAZLJL010000118.1:0-5885 GCA_964559785.1 uncultured Bifidobacterium sp. | reverse complement strand
AAGACGGCAAGGACGGCAAAGAGCCGCCCAAGGCCGAAGCACCGGCCGAGCCTGATCTGCCGTCCAAGCCTTATCCAAAGAATGCAACCCCGAAAGCCTTCGCGCCCAAAGGCGAGCCGAAGAAATTCGAGGAAGCCGCTGCCAAGCCGGAAGACAAGCCAGCTGACAAGATGGCCGACAAGTCTGCCGACAAGCATGGCGCAGACAAGCCTGCTGATAAACACGGTGCAGACAAGCACGCCGATCATGGCGCTGACAAAGGTGCTGACAAGCACGCAGCGGCACCGATCAAGCCAGCACCGAAAAAGCGCAAGCCAGTCGCTGCTGCACCCAAGCCGGTGACTGACCCGGCAATGGCTACGGTCGCACGTGAATCGCTTCAGGGTGCGGGACCGACCGGCGCTTATCAGGTCAAGTCGGGCGATAACCTCGACAAAGTGATTAAGAAAACCATGCCTAACAGCCCGTTTTCGATGGAAGTGATGCGTGAAGCGTTTGCACGCGCCAACCCGCAGTTGCTGGGCGAGGTCAAGGCCATGAAATTGAAGACCGGCTCGACCTTGAACGTGCCAGGTGCCGCAGTGCTGCGCCAGGTGGTGCTGGGTGATCCGGCGCCGCAGGCAGAGCTCAAGCAAATCAAGGCGCCTGAGTTGCATCGTGTCGCACCAGTGGTCGCTCCGACGATTGCGCCGACTGCCAGCGATCTCAACCCACCGATTGCGGTTCCGCGCCCAGCGCCGAACGTCGCCTACAACAGCCCGGCACCCGAAGTGTCTGCCGAGGAAAAGAAAAAGTGGGTGCGTTTCCCGTAAGGGGGTAGAGCGGCGCGCTGGCCGTGAACCCTCTGCAAGGCACCGAGCAGACGGCCCTACCCGGCCGTCTGAATCCGTTTTATCTCGACGGTCGTACCATTACGCTGCTGCTACCGATTGCACAGCAGCTAGGCTTACGCGACGGGCAGATCATTCAAGCCGCGATCGAGATGCGCGGCGATTCCCTCAAACTCCTCTACAACGGGCAGCTGCTTGATTTGCCGCCCGGTCTGCGTTTCCGCCCAGGTGAGCAGCTATGGCTGCGTGCCAACCGTAGTGCTGGCGGCTGGACCTTGCGCGCCGTGGATGGTCGCGCTGCCAGCGCCCCGAGTCAGGCCAGTACACCGGCGTTGACCGCTGCTGCTGACAGCGCGATTTCTCGGTTGGCAGCACTGTCACTTCGGCCGCCAACCTCACCCACGCTGCTGAGTGTGTTTCAGCCGGGGGTGATGAGTGGATTTCTGAAGTCGGCAGGTGACCCGGCCTTGGCTTCGTTATTTCAAAGCATGCAGTTATCAATGCGTGGCCTGACACCCGGTGCACTGCAAGGTGCGGTGATGTCCTCGGGCTTCTGGTTGGAAGCACTGCTCGGCCGTGGCCAGCCCGCGCCATCGCCCGATACCAAGAGCCTGCTACGCAAACTGATTCGCTCGCTCGCCGACAAAGAGCCCGTTAAATCCGAACAATTACGTCGCGCGGTGGATGATATCGAGTCGGCGCAGGTGGATTCACTGGCCGCGCAGAGTCGTGGGGAACTGACGTTTTCCATGGTGCTGCCGTTCGCTGACGCCAACCCAGTAGAGATAAAATTTTTCCGCCCGCCGCGTCGTCCCGGTCAGCAGAAGCCTGCGTTTTCAGTCGATATCCACACTGAAAACGACGAGTTGGGGGAGATTTGGCTGAAGACCTCGGTCACTGAGGCGGCCCATGTTGACCTCATGATGTGGGCGTTGAAGGAATCGGTCGTGCGTTTGGCCAAGCGCCATAGCAACGCGCTGTCCGAGCGCTTGTCATTGGCGGGGCTGACCATGGACTCGTTCAATATTTTCCATTCGGCCCGACCCAGTTTGCCCGACAACTGGGCACCGCCGGGTGCCATGTTGGATGTGGTCGCATGAAGGGCCGGGGCTTACGCAGTCGGGAAGCGGTCGCCCTGGCGTACGGCAGCCGCGCTGCGCCGGTGGTTACCGCCAAGGGTCGTGATGAATTGGCCGAGGCCATCATCGCCGAGGCAAAACGGCAGGGGATTTACATCACCGAAGATCGGGAATTGGTCGCCGCCTTGTCGCGGCTGGATCTGGAGCAGGAGATACCACGTGACTTGTACGTTGCCGTCGCAGTCGTGCTGTCGTGGGCTTATTGGCTGCGAGGTATGAAACCGGGCGACGAGAAATCATAGAACCTGTCCGTAAGGCCTCTTGCTGCGTTGGCAGCCGTTGCAGTACATCTCGACCTGTCTGCGGTGCAGCCGTCTTGCCATCGACCTAACGGGTCAGGTTCTCAGTCCCCATTTCGCAATACTGTGGAATGCTCAAACCTCTTCGTAGCCGCGCCCGCCGCGCATGCGCGACATGCGGCCGAGCCGGTCATATACCTCGACCGACGCCGTCGGGTCTGCGCCGCGCAGGGTGTGCAGCGCGCCACGAATCGCATCGAGTTTTCGGGTAATCAGGACTTCATTGCGGCGGTGCAGGTCGCGGCATGAGGCAATCAGTTCGCGAAAGCCTTGCCACTCTGGCCGCTCGAGCGCCTGCTCGGGCTCCTCGCGCGGTACTAGCTGAGCCAGCACCTCGAAAATCTGCAGTTTTTCCGGTTGCAGAGATTCAAAACGATCGAGCTCTTGTGATTTCAGCGCCTCGAATTCTTTCTCCAACAGCCCATGCAGGGCATTGCCATAGGCGAGTGCGGACGCAACATCAGCGCCCGGCGCGGTCGCGGCGGAGAGGGGTGATGCATTCATCATCGGTTGCAGATCAGCCGATCAGCTTTTCCATCGCCGCAAAACTCTCGGCAATGCGGCGTGCGTTTACTGGATAACTGCCATCCTGGATCGCTTGCTTGATCGCTTCGATTTTGTTGCGGTCGAATGCTGGCTCAGCCATCGCTTGTTTCGCGATCGGCGACAGCAACAGCTCATCGCCACGAGCTTCTGCGACTTTGGCTTGCGCTACTTTCGCCGGATCGGACTGCCCGTCAAACGGACGATCCAAAACTTTGCGCTTGGCTTTGTCCAGTGCCGCCTTATCTAGCGTTGGGCTGCCGCTGAAAATACCGGATATTGGGTTGCTCATAGTTTTTTCTCGCTTTCGGCCAGAGGCCTTTTACTCCTGTCACAGTGAGTATCGGACGCACTTGAAAGAACTTTAGCGCTCCGGACTAAATATTTTTCTTGTTGATTCGGCATCATAGCCCCTTGGCCGTGCCTTTGCCGGTTACCACCGCCGACAATGTTCGGCCTGACTCGGTGTTACGCAGCTTAATTTGTTCACCGACCCGCCCATCTTGCATCGCCTCAGCTTTGACCGAGATCTCGAAGCTTGCCGATGTGCCAACTGTCATCAAGACCATCTCGCCGCGCTTGACCAGGGTGGCGGGTCGCAGGTCCGAGACCCGGATCGGCTCGCCGGCGCGGACCGCGCGCAGCAATTCCTGACCTTCCAGCCCTTGGCTCTCTAAATAGTGGGCCTTATTTATCTTGTCGGCCTCCATACGGTCCAGCTTGAGCGAGTCTCGCTGTAATACCTGTCCTGCGGGTAAGTTGGTGGCGGCCACCACCACCTGTCGGAATTCCGGCGCTGGTGCCGCTTTGGGGCTGGGCGCGCCTGACGCCAGGGTGGCCGGCGTCGACCCAGATACCAGCCCGACCTTCATAAATAGTTGCCAATTTGGCTTTGTGCAGCGGACCCGCACGCTGTCTCGGCTGACGAACGGGTAATCAAATACATAGTTGCTGGCGCAGGGCTGCACCGCGACACGCGCATCCGGCGGCACAACCGTCACGCTGGACGCTGGTACGCCATTTTGCACGCCGACCCATTCCGTCAGCGCGGTATTCATCTGGTCTAGCGGTGTTGCCGCTTGCGCGCGAACAGCCGCCAACAGCAGCAAAAATGCGGCTATTTGGGTGAAATTGGGTGTCATCTTCATTCTGTAACCGATTCAATAACTGGAACGAGCCTTGCTAGATTCAGGTTATAGCGGGCGCCGGTTGTGCAAATTTCCGACAGCTGAGCCCGATAGTGCAAAAACAGTACCAGCCCCGACGAGGAGCCACAATGCAGATCCGGCCTTCACAGACCAATGCCATCGCCACCGACGCGACAGCGCAAACGCGCCCGCGCGAGCGAGCGTCGTCGACGAACGCGTTTCGTCAGGCGCTGGCCGGTGTGAAGACCGATATGCAGATGGTGACCGTGCAGCGTGGCGACACCCTGATGAGCCTGACCCGCCGACATCTCGGCGGTGCGGTGAATCAATTTAGTAATTCGCAGATTTTGCAGTTGGCGCAATCCGTGGCGCGCGAGAATGGCATCGAAGACCCGAACCGCATCATGCCGGGCCAGGCGATCAATATGGCGCCGATGACGACCACGGCTGCGCTGCAGTTGCGTCAAGCCGAGGTAGCACGGGCGCAGCTCAACTTGAATGGCCCTAATGTCAGCACGCCGACACTTGATCGAACCTTGCAGCGCGCAGTCGCGAAAGGCTATATGGCCTCGGCCGAGCTGGCCGCAGTGCGCGACAAGATTATTTCGCTGGGTAAGCGGCACCACTTCGCCCCTGACGATTTTGCGCGTATGTCGCTGATGGAGTCCGATGGCCTGAACCCACGCGCCAGCAACGGTAGCTGTCACGGGATTATTCAGTTCTGCTCGGGTGGTACCCGCGGTGCTGCCAGCGCTGGCTATGGGCAGAATCCAAAAGAGATCATGAATCTATCGGTACTGCAGCAGCTCGATCTGGTCGATCGTTATTTCAGCGACACCCGGCTGAAGGACTTCGGACCAGCGTCACTCGATGATCTTTATTTGACCGTGCTGACGCCCGCTGCGCGTAATGAGACGCGGGTTGATGTGCCGCTCAATATCAATGGTAAGCAAGCTGCTTACTTATATGAGGGTCGCGATCCGAGTGGGGTCATTACGCGCAATTCCATCGTTGAAGGTTTGAAGTCGAATGCGCGTGATCGTCTTGGAAACTTCACCAGCACGGTCGCGAAGATGGAGTTGTCGCGTATGTAGTGCTTCGCTTTAATTCAGCAAATACCGATTAATTCGTCATGCCGGCGCAGGCCGGTATCCAGCATCGTGATTTTCCTGGACTCCGGCCTTCGCCGGAGTGACGGACTGAATAAATCAGCGCTTCCTCTGGGATGGTCGTTGGTTGAACTGAATTAACTAGGGCTTCCTGTAGGGTAGTCGCTGGTTGCTTCAATAAGTAAACGACGGTAGCGGCAAACACTGGCCGCATGCACCGCACCTGCCGCCGGCAAAGCTTTGCCGCATCAATGTCTCAGCCGTCGGAAATCCCTCTCAAAAACGCTCTGGCACGACCCTTGCAATGGTCGGATCGACAGTTGGAAACTTAAGCGGCCTGTCGATATTTCGCTAATCGCCGCAAGGAGCATGAGATGGATGTGATGAGCAGTGTATTGGGTGTGCATGAGAAAGCGCTACGCGTGCGTGATAAGCGCATGGAGGTCCTCGCGCGCAATATTGCCAACGACGATACCCCGCACTTCAAGGCGCGTGAGCTTGACTTCAAAACCGTGATGGCCAAGTTCGAGCCGAATGATCTGATGGCCAATACCCATGGCACCCATTTCCCGTTTGCCGATGTCGTGCCGGATGACGATGGCATGCGCTATCGCACGCCGTTTAACGCATCGGTCGACGGCAACACCGTAGAACTCACTGTTGAACAGGCGCGCTACGGTAAAGCGGCTGCCGATTACCAAGCAACGCTGTCGTTCCTGCAAGACCGCGTCGGCGGTGTGCGCAAAGCACTGAGAGGGGAGTAACAGATCATGGCAATGTCAATCGATAACATTTTCGGTATCGGCGGTACAGCGCT
>CAZLJL010000117.1:0-5894 GCA_964559785.1 uncultured Bifidobacterium sp. | reverse complement strand
TCTATATGGAGAAGTTTCTGGAGAATCCGCGTCACGTGGAAATCCAGATTCTTGCTGACGAATTCAAAAACGCCATCTGGCTTGGTGAACGCGACTGCTCGATGCAGCGCCGTCACCAAAAAGTGATTGAAGAAGCACCGGCGCCCGGCATTCCGCGCAAGCTAATCGAGAAGATCGGCGACCGCTGCGCGGAAGCTTGCCGAAAAATCGGTTATCGCGGCGCTGGCACCTTCGAGTTCTTGTACGAAAACGGCGAGTTCTACTTCATCGAGATGAACACGCGGATTCAGGTCGAACACCCGGTCACTGAAATGATCACCGGTATCGATCTGGTTCAGGAACAGATTCGAATCGCCGCCGGCGAGCGACTGCGTTTCAAGCAGCGCGATATCGTTCTGAAGGGCCACGCCATCGAATGCCGCATCAACGCGGAAGATCCATTCAAGTTCACCCCATCACCCGGCCGAATTCAAGCATGGCATGCGCCGGGCGGTCCGGGCATTCGGGTGGACTCGCATGCGTACGCCGGCTATTTCGTACCTCCTAACTACGACTCGATGGTCGGCAAAGTCATCTCCTACGGCATCACACGTGAACAAGCGATCCGACGCATGCAGATTGCACTGTCCGAGATGGTCGTTGAAGGGATACAAACCAATATCCCGCTGCACCGCGAACTGATGGTGGATGGCCGCTTTATCGAGGGCGGTACCAATATTCACTATCTCGAGCAAAAGCTCGCCAACAAAAAGTAGGCGGTATGAGCTGGACCGAAATCGTGATCGAACTACCCCGCGCGCAAGCCGAGCAAGTGTCGGATGCGCTGATCGAGGCAGGTGCATTGTCGGTATCGGTGGAGGATGCTGATCAGGGTACCGATGCCGAGCAGCCACTGTTCGGCGAACCTGGCATGGAGCCAGAGGCACACGCATGGGAACGCAGCCGAGTGGTAGCACTCACAACGGCAGATGCTGATCACACCGCGATGGTGAATGAGGCCACAGCCCACTGCGAGGAAATCGATCAGCTCAACTTCACCCTGCGTGATGTGGCCGAGCAGGATTGGGTGCGGGTCACACAGGCGCAGTTCGATCCGATTCCGATCGGCCAAAATATCTGGGTCGTCCCGAGCTGGCACGCTGCGCCGCAGCCGGACGCACTCGTACTAGAACTGGATCCAGGCCTTGCTTTTGGTACTGGCAGCCACCCGACAACGCGCTTGTGCATGGAATGGCTGGAGCAGCATGTGCAGGCTGGTTGTAGCGTGCTCGACTACGGCTGCGGCTCTGGCATCCTGGCTATCCTGGCGCGCAAGCTTAATGCGAAGACAGTAGAGGGTGTCGATATTGATCCGCAAGCGATCAGCGCAGCGCGTGACAATGCGGCGCGCAATCAATGCCCTGATATGAACTGGTTCATACCCTCTGCTTTCGCAATCGAACGTGAAGCTGCGCGCTACGATATCGTGGCCGCCAATATTCTGTCTGGTCCGCTCAAGTTGATGGCACCTATGCTCGTCAGCCGCGTGGCAAACGGTGGTGCGCTAGTGCTGTCGGGTATCTTGGCGCGCCAAACTGATGAGCTGATCGCCAGCTACGCCCCTTACATCACACTATCAGTGGCCGCCGAGCGTGAAGGCTGGGTGGCGCTCGCCGGCCGCAAGGAGCACTGAGCATGGAGCAACTCGCGACGCAATGCCCCCACTGCAGTACGCAGTTCCGAGTGACACTCGCGCAACTAGAGCTGCGCGACGGTAAAGTACGGTGCGGTAGCTGTCGTGAAGTATTCAATGGTATCGATACGGTTTTCGAATATACCGGTGAACCCACCACGGCTCCAAGCGCAGATAGCGAGGCGCAAGATTTCTCGAACCGAATGACCTTGTTCGATGTTGGCACGCCCGGCAGCACGAAAAATGCTGCCAGCGGATCCAACATGCAAGAAGAACTGGACGCGCTGTCGCGTGCTATCGCCGACCTTCAGAGTAAACCCTGGGCGCCGTCCTCCACGACGGAGCGCACCGATTTCGCCGAGGAACCATCTGCCTCTTCGGATATGGCATCAACGGCAGAAGAGCCTCCGGGCTTTGTGAAACAAGCGCGTCAACAAGAGCGCAGTACGCGTGGCCGTCGCGTCATGCTTTGGATTGGTATCCCGCTGCTGTTGTTGGCGCTGGCCGCACAACTAAGCTGGATGTTTCGTAATGAAATCGCAGCACGCTCGCCACAGGCTGGCAAACTGCTGCGTGCCGCATGTGCCCGTTTGCACTGTGAAATCAAACTGCCCCTCAATCTTGAGCAGCTATCCCTGAGCGCTAGCCGACTGGAGCAGGCACCGCCAGCCGAATCGGCCAACAGTGCCGCTGCAAACGGCAGCGATGCCGCGGTGCCGATGACGCTGATCGCGCTACTTCAAAACAGTGCCGATACCGCACAAACTTGGCCAGCGCTGGAGGTGACCTTGCGCGATAGCGATGGCACGCTGCTGGTTCGTAAAATTTTCCTGCCGAATACTTACGTCACACCCAACGAACTACCCGAGGGTATGCCCGCGCGCTCCGAGCGCGAAATCCGTCTTCCACTCGCGCTGACCGGCGAGCCACCGGCTGGCTTCGCCGTGAGCATTTTCTACCCTTGATATCTTTGCTATGACCTCTCTGATTTGCGGCTCGCTCGCCTTCGACACCATCATGTCCTTCCATGGCCGCTTCTCGGAAGCGCTGCTAGCGGACCAACTCCACAAGATCAATGTTGCATTCCTGGTGCCGGATGTTCGACGTGAATATGGAGGCTGCGCTGGCAATATCGCCTACAACCTGAAATTGCTAAATGGCGATCCCTTGATCATGGCAACGCTGGGCCAAGATGGTGCGCCCTATGTTGAGCGACTGAACAAGCTGGGCATCAGCACCCGTTGCATACGATCCTATGAGGATGCGTATACCGCTCAAGCCTTCATCACGACCGATGAATCGAATAACCAGATCACCGCTTTCCACCCGGGTGCAATGTCAAACTCGCATCACAACAAGGTGCAAGATGCGGGAGGCGTGAAGCTCGCCATCATCGCTCCCGATGGGCGGGATGGCATGATTGAACATGCACGCGATTGCGCAGCGCTCGGTATTCCCTTCATCTTTGATCCGGGTCAGGGCCTGCCAATGTTCAGCGGCGAGGAGCTGAAGCAATTTATCGAGATGGCGACCTACGTCGCGGTCAATGATTACGAAGCTGAATTGTTGACCGAGCGCACCGGTCTGACCTTGGGAGAGATTTCGGAGCGTGTCTCGGCACTCATCGTTACCCGCGGCGAGCAAGGCGCCGAAATCTTCACCGCAGAAAATCGCTATGACATCCCGGTCGTCAAGACCGACAAAGTGATTGATCCCACGGGCTGTGGGGATGCATTTCGCGCTGGCATGCTGTTCGGTCTCACACGCGGCATGGATTGGATGACTATAGGTCGGCTGGCTTCGCTGATGGGTGCCATCAAAATTGAAAGCCAAGGCGGGCAAAATCATGCGCCTACTGCTGAGGATATTCAGGCTCGCTTCGAGCAAGCATTTGGCTACCGATTTATTTGAAATATCGGCGATGCCGATCGCCGACATCGCTCGCGATTCATGTCATGTCTTGCGACATCAATACATTGCGTAGACCAGGTTCTCCACCACAAATACCAAAATACGCAGGGCCAGAAAAGCCAGAATCGGTGATAGGTCGATACCCGCGATTAAGGGCAAAATTCTACGGAACGGTTTCAGCAGAGGATCCGTCAATGCGCGTACCGTCGGTGCAATCGGCGCATAAGGATTCACCCAACTCAGGATCACCTCCAGAATAATCAGGCCGATGAAGCTGTACGCAATGATATGCACCAGGGATAGTAGTGACAGCAACAGCCATGGTTCAACCGCAAATGCTGATCGCACGCCGAGTTGAATCGCAATCGCCGCCAGCGTAATTAAACAGGCGCCCATCAGGCTGGCCCAATCCTGTCCACCCAAGCCAGGTAGCGCGCGTCTGAGCGGCAGTACCAGCCAATCAGTCAGGCGGAACATCAACTGCCCAAGTGAAAACGGTGGACGCACGCGCACCGCTTGCATCCAAAAACGGAACAACATCAGTCCCGAAAGAATGGTCGCGACCGTATCGATGATCAGGTTGAGGATCGAGGAGAGCACGTTGAACCTTGTTGGCTGGTGGGCTTTCTAATTTGCAGGTCTGCCGAACCCACGCGCCATGACCGACGAGCAGGGTGCGTGGATTGTGCCCGAAACGCTGGGCGCGCTCCAAACCGAAAAAAAACCGCTGCAGCCCTTGAGCCGACAGCGGTTTTTTCGCTCGGACCCTCTGCGAGCACCGAGCGGCAAGCGCTTACGGGCGCAGGCCTGTCGGAAACGGCCAGGCTGCCGCCGGGCTCAGGACCGTCGTGGCCGGCGCAGCAGGTGCTGGCGCTGGTGTAGGGGCTACCGGCGCCGGTGCTGGCGCTGCCACTACCGGTTTCGCTACTGCTGCTGGCTTTTTCGGAGCAGCTTTTTTAGGTGCTGCTTTGCTGGGTGCTGCCTTCTTTGGTGCTGCCTTCTTTGGCGCCGCTTTTTTGGGCGCTGGCTTCTTGGCGACCACCTTCTTGGCTACCGGTGACTTGGCTGCCGCTTTCTTTACGACTTTTTTAGCGACGACCTTTTTCTTGGCAACGACCTTTTTCTTGGCCGCTGGCTTTTTGGGTGCCGCTTTTTTCGTTACCTTTTTCGCGACCTTCTTGGTCACTTTCTTGGCAGCCTTTTTCGCGACCGGCTTCTTGGCTACTTTTTTAGCGACTTTCTTCGCAACTTTCTTTGCAACCTTCTTCACTGCTTTTTTGGGCGCAGATTTCTTTGCGGCCTTTTTAGCGACTTTCTTGACGGCGGCCTTCTTCACGACTTTCTTGACCGCTTTCTTCGCTACGACCTTCTTCTTCGGAGCAGCCTTTTTGGCGACGACCTTTTTCTTGGCCGCCGGCTTCTTCTTTGCTGCTGGTTTTTTCTTCGCTGTTGCCATGACTTTCTCCTTCACGTGATCGCTATCACTCAGGTACAAGGTTAAAACCCGACCGGGCAAAATGCAGGGTCGGATTATTCATCGGCACAAGCAGAACATGCTGCTTGCGCTAATGAATACGGCGCCAGCTGAACTGCCGCATCGCTAGGTCGATGCAGCAGTTCAGCTCCTTCGGATGTGCGAATCACCAGAATCGCAACAACCAAAAAAAACGCCGGCAGCAAAGCCGGCGTCGGGATTCAGTTACAGAAAGGCCAACTCCTTTTTCAGGGAAAGGAAGCCCTTGCCCGGCACTTTCGGGCGCATCGGCGCAATCGAAAAAGTCAGGTCAGTGTGAGCTCTGTGCATCAGGTACGGCAGTGACCTTTCATATGACGCTCATTTATCAGCCAATCGTACAGGCGGGTAAATTAACCCGCCCACCGTGTTCCAGCCATTAATCCCAACTCAGCGCACCACCGGTCTGGTACTCAATGACGCGCGTCTCGAAGAAGTTACGCTCCTTCTTCAGGTCAATCATCTCGCTCATCCAAGGGAAAGGATTGTCCTCATGCTCGAAAAGCGCCTCAAGACCGATCTGCGTCGCGCGGCGGTTAGCGATGAAACGCAGATAGCTCTTGAACATCGGCGCATTCAGTCCTAACACGCCACGCGGCATTGTATCCTCGGCATAGCGATATTCCAACTCCACCGCCTTCAAGAACAGCGAACGAATCTCTTCCTTGAACGCTGGCGTCCACAGATGCGGGTTCTCGAGCTTGATGGTGTTGATCAGATCGATACCGAAATTGCAGTGCATGGACTCGTCGCGCAGGATGTACTGGTACTGCTCGGCAGCGCCCACCATCTTGTTCT
>CAZLJL010000116.1:0-5934 GCA_964559785.1 uncultured Bifidobacterium sp. | reverse complement strand
GATCAAAAATCGCGCGCAGCGCGAACACATCTTTCAGGCGATGCATGATGTGCATGTGCATGCCCCACTCGACGAAATTCCCTGCGACCGCAATGGGAATAATCAGCAGCCACTCCCAAGTGGGGTTCGACAGCTGACCGACACACCAGATAATCGCAGCGATACCCGCGCCATACATCACGCCAATATGCAGCAAGCCTTGGTACCAAGGGCTGATCTGCTCAAGGTAGCTTGCCCGGAACTGGGTTTGTCTTTCGGTGATCATCGTGCTCTCCTACAGTCGGCCTGAATCAGGCCAATTGAGACTAGCATATACGCGCGAAATATGATGCCGCCCGGTACCTGCGCCGTTAGGTCGATGGCGGCCCAACGAGACAGGGTCTTAACCGACCAGCTTTTGGAAATAATTTGGCAACGCGAACAAACCTTGGTGCGTTGCAGGGTTGTAGTACTGCAGATCGCTGAGCCCGGCCGATGCGATCGTTGCTGCGATCTGATCAGTGGCAACCGAACGCGGATCGAGGTGCTCGCTGCAGACGGCCAGTGACCAGTAGGCGCCATACAGAGGTATGTAAAGACCCATGGGCGCGACCACGTTGAAGTTTTCGCGCAAGCCTTGGTAGAGCGTGGTGACAATATCAGGGCGGAAAATCGGCGAGCCGGTGTGCAACACCATGGCGCCACCCGGGTTCAGGATATTCTTGACCGAAGCAAAAAACGCTGCCGTATACAACGCTGAGGCGGGGGTGTCAGGATCCGTCAGATCGAGCAGCACTAAATCAAAGCGCTGCTCCGTGTCACGCACGAAGGCAAGGCCATCGCCAATGCGAATCTCCACCCGCGGATCATCCAGCGCACCACGGTGAATAGTGCCGAAGTACTGCCGCGCGACACGGATCACCGCTTCATCCAGTTCAGCAATGACCACTCGCTCTACGCTCGGGTATTTCAACAGCTCCTCAGCTGCGCCGCCGTCGCCACCACCGAGAATGAGTACTCGTTTCACTTTGCCATGACTGGCTGCTGCCGGATGAACCAGTGCCTCGTGGTAGAAGAACTCTTCTTTTTCAGAGGTCATGTAATCGCCATCCAGCCGGAACAGTCGTCCGAACTGCGGTGAATCGTGTACCTCGATACGCTGATACGCGGATTGTTCTTGGTGCAGCGCTGGCCCGAGCCGATAGCCATAGCTGCTGTGCGGATTCAGCCACTCATGACCGATCGTCAACTCACTATGCGCAACGCCAACTTCACCCCGCTGCAAGGCCTGGGGATTCGAGTCGGTGGGATCAAACAGCGCCGACAGTGCATCGATCAGTTGCGACGCTTTTTTGCTGTTGTCAGTAGAAAAATTGCAGACATACACGTCGAGCGTCACCGCCGACTGCTCCGGCCAGGTGTGAATAGCCAAGTGAGATTCTGCGAGCAGAACGGTGCCGGTGACACCGCCAGGTTGGCCTTCAAAGTCAGGGAAGGCGACAAAGGTATCGCCGACGACGGTCAGGCCGCTCTCATTCACCGCCGCAACGCAAGCCTCGCGCAGCCCGGCTTTGTCCGTCATGAGTAGCAGATTCTTACGACAACCGGACAGGTCGGCGGTGAGATGGATCCCTTGCATTTTTTTTCGAAAAGTCTTTCCTCGGCCCTATGGACCGAAATTTATTTTTTAGACAACTGTCGAGCCCTCCATTGTGCCATTAATTGCCGCGACGACAAAATACGAACACGACACTGCTAAGGCTTGGGGTATCTTCAATTAGTTTCTTTGGGTCCTAAAATACTCAAATGCGATATTAATTACGTCCCAAACCAGACTTATTTTGATAATCTACGGCGCAGCGAGTGCAATAAAGACATAAGCTCAAATGCCGGGGTCGCCATGCGTGTTATTAAAAATATACTGACTTTCGCAGCACTGGCTCAAGGCGCGTTGCTGGCTTCTAACGGATTTGCGCAGTCAGCTGCTGAGCAGCAGGCGCAGCAACCGATTCCGGCCTCGCGAAACTTCTTCGGTCTTGGTATCGGTGCCTTTCCCAAAACACCCGGCAGTACCGATTTGCGAGTGATGGCTCTGCCGGTACTTCAATACACCTTTGGCGATGTTGGTTATGTCACCGGGCTCAAGGCTGGGCTATGGGGCTACACCTCTGATAGCCGTTCACTGCGCATTGGCTTGTATGCTGAGCCGCGGTTCGGCTACGACAGTAGCGATAACCCGCTCACCGCTGGCATGTCCGATCGTCGTTTTGCGATTGATGCGGGCCCGAGTGTTCGCTGGACCACGCCGTTGGGTGTGCTGAACTTCGATTACGGCTTTGATGTGACAAATCGAAGTAATGGGCAAGTCGCGCAGCTGCAATTTATCCGACCGCTGATCAGCGATACAGGGTTCCGCCTGAATGGACTGGTTGGTGCGACTTGGCAAAATGCTGCAATGAATGATTACTATTGGAGCGTGGGTAACTATTCTGCTGGCGCCGGCTCCGGCTTATCGGTCGGCCTCAGCGGGCTGTATTCATTCGGCCCGACGAGCGCGCTGTTTTATGGTGCGACTATCAATCGGCTCTCCAGTACCCAGGCTAACAGCCCGCTGGCGGAGCGCAGCTTTGCACCGCTGATTTATCTTGGTTATGGCTGGCGCATGTAATCAATGTCGGTGCGGGCAATAGTCAACGCACCTAGGTAACACCGCCACCAGCAAAGCTGCCAGTGGACTAACCGGTGGTCTCTTGCCCGGAACGTAACCAGTGCGGCGACACATTGCAAATCTGCGCCACTACTTCCATGTTGCCGTTTGCAGGCAAACTTTCCCCAGACAGCCATTTACTAACCGTCGAAATAGCCAATGACGACCCGGCTTGCATTGCGCAAAAAGCCCGCAGTAATTGTGTAGGACGGTTTGGATCAATACCTGCATTTTTCAGGCTAGTGCGTAGCCGTTTGCTGAACTCTTCTCTTTCCTTGAACGTCAGATGGGCAGCCATGGCATCGCGAGCACTGAGTTTACGGTCAACGGAGGACTGATTGGTACATAGAGTCGTTACCGGCTAGGCGATCGCGACACGCAGGCTTGGCAGCTCAACACCGCTCACCACCACAACCCACTCCTGACCGGTAGCGATCTGCTTGCTTGGCAACCAACCACCCATCGCGAGGCACTGCCCCTTTGCAAACGGGCTCTCTTCCTTGGACTCAATATGGCGCTGGTGCAAGGCGTAAGCCTGTTGCAAGGACTTATCGACATTGTCTCGACCGACACCGAAGCCAACGATATGCGAGCCCTGCTGATCGATCACATTCAACGTCATGGATGAGTGAGACACCAACTGGTCAAACACGGTGCGGCTCTTGTGCGACATCGTTCTCGCTTCACCGATCAGTAGTTTCGAGTGAAAACCATTTGCACAAACTTTATCTTCATCCGTCCAGGCCTCACCCTTGAATGGGTTTTGCAGAAACTCCAGTGCCAGCGCCACTGAATCGAATCGCTGCAAAAAGGTCTCCAGGCTGTCGCCCGGTTCAGGTGTCGATCCGAGGCTGAATACCAACTTGGGTTCCACGTGGACTTGCTTGACACTGCGCAGCTTGACGCAGGCAGCGTTGTCTTCGGCATGAGCCAAGGAATGTTCGTACAAATAACCCAGGGTGGGCAAGCCGGTCTGTACGTTTGGTTCTTGCGGGCTGACGGAAATCATCTTGCGGCCCACCAATTGGCCGCCATCGGCCACGCTGAGGGTGTGCAGCGTCTCGAGCACGCGTTCTGCCTCTTCGCCGTTCAGTCCAAGCTGGCGGGCCTGGGGCTCAAGCAAACTACGACGCGCCTGAGCCGCCTGAATCAGGTGGGCATAAGAAAGAAGTCGGGAGGTGTGCAGCATTTGCGGTACCCCTCAAAATGTGTAGGATCGGAACTCTTTGTACCGATTTTATATGGACACTTCTAATAGAATTTACCTATTACGATCAATAAATCTATAGATGTGTAGATTTATTGATTACTGATCTTGTATTTTACGCGCTTGCTGCTTAGTATTGTGTAGGTTGCTATTTTGACCTGTTCAACATTTTTTGCGCTGCATTATCAAAAATGAAAACAATGGATATGCCCGCTACCCCCAAGCTTCTTTCTATCGGTGCAATGTCGCGCGAAACCGGTATTCATGTCTCCACCATTCGCATGTGGGAGGTGCGCTATGGCGCGCTGCAGCCCGTGCGCACCGAGGGCGGAGCGCGGCGATATACCAGTACAGATTTGGAGCGGCTTCGGCTGATCAAGTTACTGGTCGACCGTGGTCACAAGCCCAGTGCACTGGCAAGGATGGATCTGGACCAACTCCACGCCGAACTATTTGATGCGAGCACGCATACTGGAAATTCTGCATCAAGCGAGCTGCGTATCGCCTCGATGGGCAGTACCACCTGGCGCTCTTTGCTTTTTTCCGATCCTGCGATGCATGCTTGGACTCCTGCAGCACATTTCGATACCTTGTCTGACGTAGAAAACCGACTTGAGTCCTTTGATCTTGGTATCGTGCTGACACCCGCACTGCAAATGAACCTCGCCAAATATCTGGCGGCCGCATTCTCAGTCTATAAATCCAAGACCTTGATTGTGATTTACGAGTTCAGCAGCAGTAGTGTGATCCGTTTTTTAAGCGCGCTAGGTATCGAATGCATCAAATACCCCGCCGCACCAATGGATCTGGCACGGAGCTTGGCCAACATCGTCGAAGCACGTCAAGCCGATCACCAATCTCCAGCAGAGCCACGCTTCGGTATAGAAGCCCTGGAAACCATTGCCACGACCGATACGAACTTGCTGTGCGAGTGCCCAAAACATTTAGCCAGCTTGATCATCAGCCTGCACAGCTTCATTCAGTACAGTAATCAGTGCGTGAATGATTCCCCCAAAGACGCACTGATTCACGAGAAACTGCGCGACATCGCAAGTCTCGGTATTGTGCAGTTAGAGTCGGGGCTCGACCTCGTGTTAGAGGCCGAGAAGATCAACCGACGATACGCCGCATAAAGCGTATCGCCCTGTGACGCCCTTGATGGGCGGTCTGTTGATAGTCAGGAATGCGAGGAATAAGGCAGGTCAACCTGCCCCTGCCGCCTCTTGTTCCCGTCGATACCGCAGCGACGAAACAACCGATGCCACGATAAAGGCAATACCGATCAGACCCGTGATGATTTCCGGGACATGGAATTTCATGGTGATGAACATGATCAACGCCAAGATACCGATCGCGTAATGCGCGCCATGTTCCAGATAGACGTATTCATCAAGCGTACCCTGCCTGACAAGAAATACCGTGATCGATCGGACAAATACTGCGCCGATGGCAAGACCTAGCATGATGATCACCACATCATTGGTAATCGCGAACGCGCCGATCACACCGTCAAACGAGAATGAAGCATCAAGTACTTCGAGGTAGAGGAAACCGCCGATACTGCCGGTTTTGACAGCCTTGGCAACATCACCTTCACCCGACTCTTCTTTCTCGAGCATATTGCCCAAAATATCTACACCGACATAAACAATGATGCCCCACACGCCAGCGGTCAGAACGGCGAGATGATTACTCGGCTCAGCGAGTGTCAGGCTAGCGAGAACTACTGCCAGTGCGATAAAGATGGGGACTGCTTGGATCTTGCCGTAGCTCGCCATCTTCTCTTCGAAGTGACCAGCCCAATGTAGTTCTTTGTCTTCGTCGAACAAGAAATTCAAGAACACCAGCAGCAGAAACACACCACCGAAAGCGGCGACTTCATCGTGATGCTTGGTCAGATAAAAAGAGAACTGTCGTGGATCGTTCAGCGCCAGGTTCCAAACTTCAGCAGCGCCAAGGTCAGCGGTTTGCGCGACAATGACCAGAGGAAAAAGCAACCGCATACCAAATACGGCTACCAGAATACCGAGTGTCAGGAACA
>CAZLJL010000115.1:0-5939 GCA_964559785.1 uncultured Bifidobacterium sp. | reverse complement strand
GGTATCGAGAAAGGTATTGAGAAAGGTATCGAGGAGGGTATGCAGCGGGGAGTGATGCAAGGCGAAGTACGATTGATCGAGCGACTACTGAAAAAGCGCTTCGGCGATCTCCCGGCGTGGGTCGATCGACGCTTGCAAATGGCAACCGAATCGGAGCTCGCTACCTGGACAGATGCTGTACTCACCGCGGACTCAGTTGAGTCGGTACTGGGCCCTTCGCCTCACTGAACTCCTGGCCCTTGTTTGAAGGTGGTTGGTAGTGATGATCTCAACGTGTAATTGGTCAACCTCATGAGGTACTAATACTACCCCTCAGCCACGCGCTGGGATAAGTGCTCCAGTGCCTCCTGTACCTGGTCCACGAGTACCAGGCACTGATCGCCTGGTTTCAGAAGCGAAAGCCCGCGGTCGATTGCGATGAACTCGCCGCGAATCTCTTCGATATGGGACGCGCGTTGTGCGCCTTCAAGCCCTTCGCGCAGCAGTCCGATTACTTCGCCATCTTCACGACCGCGTTGGCAGGCATCTTCGTAAAGAATCACGTTATCGAATGCCGCACCGAGTACGCGTGTCAATTCGCGCAGATCTTCATCACGTCGATCACCCGCACCACTAATCACCACAGTACGACGCATACCTTCCGCTGCGGGCATGGCATCAAAGGCGGCGACTAATGCGCGCATCGCGTGGGGGTTGTGTCCATAGTCTGCGACGACAGTCGCATCGCGGTAAGACATTTGGTTGAAGCGTGCGGGTGCGCCCTTGATGTCGTTGTTGAAGCTCTTGAGGCCAGCAACAATCTCCAGCCAAGGCAAGCCAAGCGCCCAGCAGGCACCGACCGCGGCTAGCGTGTTCTCGACCTGAAACCCGAGTGCGCCACCCACGGTGAGCGGGACGTCGGCCAGTTTCATACGATGATGCTGCGCGCCTTCAGCAAGAACGATGTCGGCATTCTCGACATACACCACTCTGTGACCACGTGCACGGTGCGTCACCATCACCGGATGGGTCGGGCTTTGTGCGAAAAAAATCACCTTGCCGGGACAGTGCGGCGCCATGGACGCAACCAGCGGATCGGCGGCATTCAATACTGCATAGCCATTTGGTGCCACATTTTGTACCGCGATTTGTTTGATGCGTGAGACATCCTCAGCGGTATGCATATGGTTCAGCCCGAGATGGTCACCTTCGCCGACATTCGTGACCACAGCGACTGAACATTTATCGAAACCCAAGCCCTCGCGCAACATGCCGCCGCGAGCAGTTTCCAGAACAGCTGCCTCGACATGCGGGTGCGCCAGCACACTGCGTGCACTCTTGGGCCCGCTACAATCGCCACTATCGGTCTGCCGACCACCGACGTAAACGCCATCGGTGTTGGTCATACCCACGCACAGACCTTTGGTCGCAAGTACGTGAGCGATAAGTCGGGTGGTGGTGGTCTTGCCATTGACCCCGGTGACGGCAACGACGGGAATTCGCGCATCATCACCTTGCCTAAACATTTGCTGGATCACCGCTTCGCCGATATTGCGGCCCTTGCCGTACGATGGTGTGAGGTGCATACGCAGGCCTGGCGCCGCGTTCACCTCAACCACACCACCGTTTTGTTCTTCCAGCGGACGCATGATGTTCTCCACCACGACGTCCACGCCACACACGTGCAAACCCACCATGGCAGCAGCATCGATAGCACGCGCCGCCACCTCGGGGTGAACATCGTCGGTCACATCGGTGGCGCTGCCGCCGGTAGATAGGTTCGCATTATTCCGCAACACCACCCGGCGACCCACCTCGGGCACCGACTCGGGGTTCAGTTGTTGTTCTGCGAGACAGGCTACCGCGATATCATCGAAACTAATCTTGGTGAGCGAGGTGGCGTGACCATCACTACGGCGCGGATCGGCATTCAAAATATTCACCAGCTCACGCACGCTGTGCTTGCCATCACCGATCACCTGCGGCGGGTCGCGCCGAGCAGCCGCGACTAATTTGTTGCCGACCACCAGCAAACGGTAATCACTACCCGGGAAAAACTTTTCAACCAGCACCGGGCCTTTGCCACGTGCAGCGACTGTCGCCGCTTCGAATGCCCTATCCAGCTGTTCGCGGTTGATGATATTGACGGTAACGCCTTTGCCTTGGCTACCATTTTGCGGCTTGCAGACTACCGGCATGCCGATACGTTGTGCCACTTCCCAAGCGTGTTCGGCAGTCTTGACCGGCGCGCCGTGCGGGACGGGAACCCCCGCGGCATGGAGTAGGTGTTTCGTCAGGTTTTTGTCCTGTGCAATCGTCTCCGCCACTGCACTGGTGGAATCCACCTCGGCTGCTTGAATGCGTCGTTGTTTACAGCCCCAACCCAGTTGCACCAGACTACCGCTGGTGAGGCGACGGAACGGTACACCTCGGGCGACAGCAGCGTTCACGATGGATCCGGTCGATGGACCGAGACGATTGTCTTCATCCATTTCGCGTAACTCGGCCACCATCGCTGTTACATCGGGCGCAGGTGCATTGTCAGGTAGCTGACCGCGACACAGATCGAACACGTACTGTGAAACCTGCATGGCATATTTGAGCGCGAGTCGACCGACATCTTCTTCACTGTACTCGACTACGACTTGATACAGCTGCGCCACCGGTGTGGCATTGGTCAGTGAAAACGACAAGGGGCAACCTGCTTTTGCCTGTAGTGCCAGCAGCGTCACTTCCAGCACGTGGGCCATGGTCAGTGGGCCGTGGTAGCCGGGCGCACGCAAATCAGCCACACCCGGGCAGATCGCCCGCAGTTTGTCGACAAAGCCGGGCAGGCGATCAATCTCACATTCCTCGTTACTACAAGCGACTTCGATTTCGAGCGCGGTGTAGCGGCTCCACAGATTAGGCCCGCGTAGGGCACGCGTTTGTTTGAGTTCCATGCTTTATGCAATCACCAGCGTTTGGGGTTGTACGGTGCCATAGGTGTCGAGACCGGTTCGAATCAGTTGTGCCTCGAGCCCGAGTGCCCAGGCTGCACCCATCGCAGCCATGAGCACTTCGTGTGACAAGGCCGCAGCGGCAGGGCTGAGGTCGCGACTCAGGTTGATTTTGTCGGCCACGGCGTTGCCATGGGCACGTACCAAAAAACCATCCTCCAGATAGAGCACGCGCCGACCTGATTCCCGGTGCGCAACCAGCGCAGGGTGTTTGCCATCTCGCGCATAGAGCAGCACATCGCCATCTGAGAGCTTGGCCATGTCGAGCACGGTGTCATCGTCGGCATTCAGTACAGCAGCGCCGGTTTCAAGTACTACATCGATTTGCGTGCGCAGGATTTTGTAGCGATGCTCGGGTTCGGTCATCAACTGTTCTTGCAGTCCGGGTACAGGCTTGCTATCGGTGACGATGCCAACCCAGCAGCGGTCATAGGCAAGACCTTCAGTCAGTAGCGACATTGGATCATTTTCAAACACCGCGGCTTCGACATTTCGATTAATCAGTAATCGTTGGCCGGGTTCCCAGTGCGCACAATCACCACGCTCCAACTGCCGCGCGCCCACAAATAAACCTTCGCGGCACGCAACACCAACGCGCGCACCAGATAGCTGCATCAGCCAGGCGACTAATCGCGCGATGGGCGTAGTGCCCTCGCTGCCAGCAATGCCGACGATGGGAATACGGCCCCGCTGGCCTTCCGGGAACAGATGGCTGACGATCGCATCACCCACCGGTCGCACTTCACCTTGTGCCGGCTTCAGATGCATGAGTAAGCCGGGACCCGCATTCACTTCAACCACCGCGCCGCGTTGTGATTCGAGCGGCTGTGCGATGTCCTTGCAAACAATATCAATACCGGCAATATCCAGCCCGATAATCTGCGCGGCAAGTGCGCAGGTGAAGGCATTGTCGGGATGGATCAGATCGCTGCATTCAACCGCATGATTACCATTGGCCGTGATGAGGACCCGTTGCCCCACGGCCGGTACCGACTCGGTCGTCAGGCGTTGGCGCTGCAGGTTGCCTTGAATGACGCTGTTCGTAAACGGGTTGAGCTTCTCCAGCGGATGAATATCAGCGCTGCCGCGGCGCGGGTCGCTGTTGATTTGTTGCTCGACCAGCTCGGCGACGGTTGATTGTCCGTCGCCAGTGACCCAGGCACTTTCGCCCTTTGCAACAGCGATCACCTTGCCGCCGACGACCAGCACACGGTGCTCATCACCTTCGATGTAGCGCTCGACAATTACATCCGGATCTTCCGCGCGCGCAATCGCATACGCAGATTCCACTTCTTCACGCGTACGAAGGTTCAGCATGACCCCACGTCCACGGTTGCCATCACGCGGCTTGACCACGACCGGCAAACCAATGTCTTCGGCGACTTCCCATGCGGCTTCGACGCTGTGTACTACTTCGCCATTCGGCACCGGTACGCCGCAGCTACGAAGTAGCGACTTGGTTAGGTCTTTATTGCCAGCGATGCCTTCAGCGATTGCGCTGGTGAGGTCTGTTTCTGCGGTCCAGATTCGGTTCTGCAGTGCGCCATAACCGAGTTGCACCAGATTCCCTTGGTTCAGACGAATATGCGGAATTTTGCGTTTCTTGGCACTGGCCACGATATGCGCCGTCGAGGGTCCGAGGTAGTACTCGTCGATCGCTTTTCGGATTTTTGCCAGCTCGGGCTCGACTTCGAATGGCTGCTGATTGATGACGGCGTGTATCAGCTGCAGGCCTGCGTCGAACGCGGTCCTGCCGACCGTCTCGTCCGGCACACGGAACACCATGCGATAAGTACCAGAACGGGTGGTTTCGCGGGTCTGACCAAAGCCCGCCTCAAGACCTGACAGTTCTAGTAACTCGATGATTACATGCTCGAGCACATGGCCCATCCAAGTGCCGTCACGCAGCCGCTGCTCAAAGCCGTAGGGGACACCCGGGCTGCAATGATGCGCAGCGACCTGTGGCAAAACCGACAACAGCCGGTCAATAAAGCCAGGCTGGCGGTTACTCGGCCACTCCTCCAGCACGCCCAGATCAAGCCAGGCCTCCAATACCGGGGTGTAGGTCCACATATTCGGACCCCGCAGGAAGGTAATACGCGGGACCTTAATCTCAAACGGGCCAGGCGGCATGACAGCGGGATTTGCAGTGCTCATCGGATCGGGGTTCTGGCAAAAAGGTAAGATGTCGTATTGTTAGGACTAAGCGGCCGACTTCGGCGACAATGCGCGCAGTGCGACAGCAATAAACCGCTTCAGTTCAATTCACTTGATTATCAGCTCGCGACACTTCGTTCCGCATTCATGCCGTCTAGCGCCCCATCTCATGTAGCACCTGCTGCGCATTCTGCGCCGCACGACCATCGGGATAACCCGCCTTTGCGCGCGCATGAACATGTACTCGCCACGCTGGAGCCGGATCTAAACCCGGCGCTGCAATTTGCGTCCAGCCGCTTGCTGCTGACGACCGAACGAATGATAAGCCATTCAGATGGTGAGGGGTGGTCTGAGTGGGCGCTCGAGCCCTCACTCACGCTGCACCACACCGATCATGGTGGCGTGGCTACGCTCGCACTCCATGACCAGCAAGGCACGATAGCGCGTTGGCGTTTCACACTGGCGCAAGAAGTGAGTGCGCTGCGTTTTATTCAGAATTTTGAAAAAGTACAGGCCGCGCGCGGTGGTCAATCGCTGACGCCCGAGGAGTCGGGTGCGCGTTGCCCCAGCTGTCATGCTTTGCTGCCGGATCAAAGCGAGGAATGTCCGGTTTGTCATCGTGAATTACTCGAGCCGGTATCGACCTGGGTGCTGCTGCGCCTGTGGCGTTTTGCCAAGCCGTACAAGATGCAGCTGCTGCTCGGCTTCTTCCTGACACTCGCATCGACGTCTGCGCTGATGGTGCCGCCGTATCTGTCGATGCCGCTGATGGATGAGATCCTGATCCCGCAGCAGACCGGCGCC
>CAZLJL010000114.1:0-5988 GCA_964559785.1 uncultured Bifidobacterium sp. | reverse complement strand
GCTGCCAAACGTTTGCAGGTGGTGGTGCCGGCTGCGCTGTTGCTAGTCTTCCTGCTACTGTATGCGGTGTTTGGTAATCTGAAAGATGGTCTGTTGGTATTCACTGGTATCCCTTTCGCGCTGACGGGTGGCGTGCTTGCTCTGTGGTTGCGCGATATTCCGCTCTCAATTTCAGCGGCTGTCGGCTTCATTGCTCTCTCTGGGGTTGCGGTGTTGAATGGGTTGGTACTGATCAGTTTTATTCGTAACTTGATCGAGCAAGGTCATGGCCTCGACGATGCGGTCCGCGAGGGCACGTTAACGCGTTTGCGGCCAGTGCTCATGACGGCGTTAGTAGCCTCGCTTGGTTTCTTGCCGATGGCGATTGCTACCGGCACTGGCGCTGAAGTTCAGCGACCGCTGGCGACAGTAGTGATTGGCGGTATCTTGTCATCCACCGTGCTGACACTGTTGGTATTGCCGCTGCTTTATGATCTGGTGCATCGCCAACGTTCGCCTGATCCAAAGCGCTAAGCACTTGCTGACGCTTGGCCGCTTAAAGCGACAACGGAGCAATTTGTGAAACTCGCATTACTGTCCGACCTTCACGCAAATCTACCCGCATTGGAAGCCTGTCTGGCCGATGCAGACGCGCGCGGTGCGACGCATCATGCGATCCTTGGTGATCTGGTCGGCTATGGTCCTCATCCAGTTCAGGTAGTGGAACGTTGCCGTAGCTTGCAGGCGACGGGTGCGATTGTTTTGCGCGGTAATCATGACCAGCCGACCTCGGTAGCCATGGGGAATAGCTGGGGTGATCTGACGACTGCGTGGACGTATCAACAACTGGGTGAAGCCTATCGTGAATGGCTGGCACAGTTACCGCTGACAGCAACGCTACCGAGTATCTATCTGTTACACGCGACGGCAGAGTCGCCAGAGAAATGGCACTACGTACTCGATGAGCTCATGGCTGAGCGCAGTCTGGATGCGCTCAGCCATGATCCTGAGATTCGTTATGTGTTTGGTGGTCATGTACACCACCAGTCACTCTACTACCAGGGTAATGGTCGTCGCTTGATGTCATTCACACCGCGCGCGGGTGTGGCGATCCCGGTAAGTCCCCATCGTCGATGGATTGCCACGGTGGGCTCAGTCGGTCAGCCCCGTGATGGTGATACACGCGCCAACTACGCGATGCTCGATCTTTCGGCGAAGAGATTGACCTTCCACCGCGTCAGCTATGACTATCAATCTGTTGCCCGAGAAATTCGGGCAGTTGGTTTGCCCGAGGTGTTGGCTGATCGATTGGAGCGTGGACGATGAGCCGCCTGGCGGAGGGTAGTGAACTCGACGGCTTTCGTATTGGTCCGCTGCTGCACGCCGGTGCGATGGCGCGCATTTATCAGGTGAGTTACGCCGACGGACGCGAGTCGCTATTCCCGATGGTGATGAAAGTACCGCTGATGCGTGAGGGTGATGGTGCCGAGAATATCGTCAGCTTCGAGATTGAGCATCAGTTGCTACAGGTATTGCATGGTTCATACGTGCCGCGCTTTGTTGCAGCAGGTGATCTTGATCGTGTGCCCTACTTGGCAATGGAGCATGTGCAAGGCATCACGGTCGAAGCGTGGCTGAAAGTTTTCACCCACAATCAGCAGAGCGTCCCGGTTGAGGCGATTACCCGGCTGGGTGCGGCACTGGCCCAGGCCGCGCATAGTTTGCACCAGCAGAATGTGTGTCATCTCGATCTGAAACCAGCCAATGCCTTAGTGGTGGATGAAGATCGCATCGTGTTGCTGGATTTTGGCCTGTCTTGTCACGCCGATTATCCGGATTTGATGGCCGAGGAGTTTCGCAAAGCGGTTGGCTCACCCGCATGGATTGCGCCTGAGCAGGTGGTGGGTGTACGTGGTGATCCGCGCTCCGATGTTTTTGCGATCGGCGTAATGCTGTACGAGATGGCAACCGGAGAGTTACCCTTTGGCTTTCCGACAACGCCGGGCGGCTTGCGTCAGCGCTTATGGATGAGCCCGCGCCCGCCGCGTGCATGGCGTGCTGATTTGCCCGAGTGGCTGCAAGAGATTATTTTGCGCTGTTTAGAGCCACAAGCAGAGCAGCGATACCCATCTGCAGCCCATCTGATGTTCGATTTGCGCCATCCAGATCAGGTACGCATTACTGAGCGTGGGCGGCAACTCAGCGGCAAGGGATTCTGGTGGCATTTCAAGCGCTGGCTCAGAGCGGCGGGGATGGCGTATCAGCCAAGCCCTTTACCCACCCAGCAGATCAATGAGGTGCCGATCGTGATGGTGGCGCTTCCGCATGATGATATTGGTGATGGCGCAATGATTGCCCTTCGCCAGGCGACGGTTCGCTCACTCGGCACCCGTCCAGGTGCGCGACTGGCGATCGTGACAGTGGTGAGTTCTGGCGTTACCGGCAACGATAAAGAGCGCAGCGAGACCTGGTTGATACGACATCACCTGGCATCATTTCGCAAGTGGGCCGAAGGTATCGATCTGTCCGGGCACCAGGCCTCTTTTCACGTGCTTGAATCTGGTGATGTCGCGCAGGCCTTGTTGCGTTACGCAGAGGGGAATAAGGTCAGCCTGATTATCATGGGTGCTGCGACACGCGGCCTGTCGATGCAGCGTTTCGTGGCGACTGTTCCGATTAAGGTCGCGATGCACGCGCCCTGTTCGGTGGTACTGGTGAAAGAGCCAACCCCTTTTCAGGCATTGACTGCAGCTGATGGTGATGCGGACGCAGCGCTTACGACTGCTCCGCCAGTGCCGCCCCCTCAGTAGCCGAATCAGTCATCGACTCTGGCGCGGTGTCTGTCGCTGCTTCGCCGCTTGCGTCCGGCAATGCGTGCTCAGTCTCTACCATCTTGCTCGGCACGAACTGACGCATCTGCAGGGAGCGTGCGGTTCTCTCACCCAACTCAGTCAGCGCGTAAACGCCGCGCAGCGGCCGCAGGTATCCAAGCTTGATGAGGTGATAGATCTGATGCTCGCGTCCTTCCGTTTCGGTCAGCACGTCATGCTGCTCGAAAAGACGGATCATCAACTGTATGTCGGAAAGCGAAAGGATGTGCATCTCATCCTCCGTGACGATTAATGCAAAATTGATAATATATTTACTACGCTTTGATTATATGTCAGCGTTAACCCGCATTCACTGTCCGGGCACATTCATTACCGCTATTACGGTGGCGCAGATTGGCAGATAATGTCCAAAGTTTTGGAGACCTGTAATGCCAGCGATAGGTACCTCATCCGACCAATATCAAAACCGCGACCCGGCGCTGACGACCTATCGCCGAAATATGGCTGCGCCTGCGCTGCCCGAGGCCATGGCTGAACGTTCCGAGGATCGTTCCAAGGCCGCAGCGGTTGAGCGGCGGCAGGTCGAGGGTCGAAGCTCTCTGGATCCATCGCCACCACCGGCGCGAGCCGCGGCACAACGCGGCGCGCCCATGTCCAAGCAGACCGTCGCAGCAGGTGCGGCAAGCTCGGGGCCAGTTGCGCAGCGCGAACTCGTTACACCACCGAAGATCATGCACTCCTTGTACGAGCCACCAACGCGCCTGAAACGTGAGCATGACGACCGACACTCCATGATTACGGGTGGTACCGTGGATGTCCGCGTGTAGGGCTTGTTAAATAAAATGAAACCGATTGATCCAAAAGCTGTCACCGAAATCGCTGTGCGCGCAGATGCCGACTGGCTGCAGGCGCACTGGATGCCCTACACCGGTAATCGAGAATTCAAGGCCAACCCACGGCTGATCGTAGCGGCCGATGGTGCGTATTACACCGATGCCGACGGTCGTCGCATATTCGATGGGCTCTCGGGCTTGTGGTGCACTGGGCTGGGTCATCGTCGCCCGGAGTTGATCGAGGCGGTTAGCCGACAAATGACTACGCTGGATTTCATGCCACCGTTTCAGTTTGGTCACCCGCAATCTTTCGCCTTGGCCAATCGCATGCAAAGTTTTTTGCCGACGGGCTTGGGGCATGTATTTTTCACCGGCTCAGGTTCTGAATCAGCCGACACCTCACTAAAAATGGCGCGCGCTTACTGGCGTGCCAAAGGCAAAGCTTCGAAGACACGCTTCATCGGCCGCGAGAAGGGCTACCACGGCGTCAACTTCGGTGGCATCTCTGTGGGCGGTATCGTTGGTAACCGAAAGCTATTTGGGCAAGGCGTCGAGACTGATCATCTC
The DNA here is from genome assembly GCA_964559785.1 of uncultured Bifidobacterium sp. Lineage (GTDB taxonomy): Bacteria > Pseudomonadota > Gammaproteobacteria > Burkholderiales > Burkholderiaceae_D > Pernthalerella. The sequence continues at coordinate 1,778 of CAZLJL010000114.1, read as the reverse complement.
CCTCACACACAGTTACCGCAGAACGCGTTTTCACGTGGCATGCCGCAGCAGGGCGCAGAGCTGGCAGATGATCTGCTACGTCTGATCAATCTGCATGATGCATCCAATATCGCTGCGGTGATCGTCGAACCTTTCTCGGGTTCTGCAGGTGTCGTCGTACCACCCGTCGGTTATTTGCAGCGCTTGCGCGAGATCTGTGATCAGCACGAGATCTTGCTGATTTTTGATGAGGTGATCACCGGCTTCGGTCGCTCAGGCGCATGGACCGGTGCGGAGGCGTTTGGTGTGACGCCCGACATACTCAATTGCGCCAAGCAGATTACCAATGGTGTGCAACCACTGGGTGCGGTGGTGGTGAAGCCAGAGATTTACGATACCTTCATGCATACCGACGCGCCGCACTACTTGCTCGAGTTCCCGCACGGTTATACCTACTCAGCGCATCCGGTAGCATGTGCCGCAGCACTGGCGACACTCGATTTGCTCGAGCAAGAGCAAGCGCTTGAGCGGGTCAATACACTCGCACCCTACCTCGAACAAAAAGTGCATGCGCTGCGTGGCTGCAAGCATGTGACCGACATTCGAAATTTTGGCCTGGCCGCCGGGTTTACCCTGGCCGCCGCGCCGGGTGAGCCGGCCAAGCGGCCGTACCAAGTTGGCATGGCAATGTGGAAGCAAGGTTTCTATGTGCGCTATGCCAACGATACGGTGCAATTGGCGCCGCCCTTTATCTCGACCGAAGTAGAAATCGATCGCCTAGTCGATGCGTTAGGGGAGGCGTTCAACGCGCTCGACCCCTGAAGTATCTCCCTCCATTCTTTCCCTAATCATGCAAACTATTCCTCACCTGATTCAAGGTGTCGCGCACCATGGCGGTACGCGTACACAGCCTGTTTACAACCCCGCGACTGGCGCAGCGATTCGTACACTACAGCTGGCTGATACTAAGACTGTCGAGCTTGCCATCGCTTCTGCGCAAGCGGCTTATCCGGCATGGCGTGCCACACCGCCGTTGAAGCGGGCGCGTGTGATGAGCAAACTCAAAGAGCTGCTCGAGCAAAACGCCGACAAAATCTGCGCACTCATTACCGAAGAGCACGGCAAGGTATTGGCTGATGCCATGGGTGAGCTGCAGCGCGGTATTGAAAATGTTGAATACGCGAGCTATGCGCCCGAATTGCTGAAGGGGGAGCACAGCAAGAACGTTGGCCCCGGTATTGATGCCTGGAGCGAGTTTCAGCCGCTAGGGGTCACTGCGGGTATTACGCCTTTTAATTTCCCGGCGATGGTACCGCTGTGGATGTGGCCGATGGCGATTGTTTGCGGCAACACGTTCATTCTCAAACCCTCTGAGCGTGATCCCTCATCGGCGATGCTGATTGCTGAACTCGCCTTGCAGGCGGGCTTGCCACCCGGTGTGCTGAATGTGGTGAACGGTGACAAAGAGGCGGTTGATGTTCTGCTGAATGATCCGCGTGTGCAGGCGATTTCATTCGTGGGTTCAACCCCGATTGCGCAAGCGATTTACGGTACGGGCTGCGCCAATGGCAAGCGCGTACAAGCACTGGGCGGTGCGAAGAATCACGCTATCGTCATGCCCGACGCTGACATTGCGAATGCTGTGAGCGCGATGATGGGCGCAGCGTATGGTTCTTGTGGTGAGCGCTGCATGGCGGTGCCGCTGATTGTGGCAGTGGGCGATGACACCGCCGACAAAATGATTGAGGGATTGAAGGCCGAGATCGCACGTATGCATATCGGCCCTGGTACAGACCCAA
>CAZLJL010000113.1:0-6025 GCA_964559785.1 uncultured Bifidobacterium sp. | reverse complement strand
AATCCTCTCAAATACCCTCAGGGGTAGTCTACAAATACTTCCTTAACTGCAATAATGTGCATAGAATCGTGCACAAAGTGCGGTTCCAAGTGATGCAAAAATAATAATACCTCCAACTGGAGAGGCTATGGAGATCGGTGAGAAACTTGCGAATCAGCGTAAGCAGCTCGGCATGTCCGTCGAGGATATTGCGGCAACTACCGGCATGAGCGTCCGGCAGGTACTGGCGATTGAGGCCGGTGCTGATCAGTTTGCCTCCGCCGCTGAGATGAGTCGGATGATCCGGCTGTACGCACGCAAGCTTGGCATGCTAGTCGAGCCCGATCCTGCAGCGCTTGCCGCGCGCAGGCTTGACCCAGAAGTGGTGACGCCACTGCCTATCCCCCGTTTCCTGTTGAAGCACGAAGCAATTCGTCCCGAATAAGCGTTTGGTTTCAGCTAACCGTCCTCAGCGGTGACGCGTCCTCAGCGTTCGTTTTTGGTTCCGTATTCTCAGCTACCTAAGCCATTGATCCGTTATAAGCGTTTGAATGTCCCGTTCAATTCGATCAGTTGTCACGATACAAGATGAGCGAGAAGCAGTGCGGCATGCGCGCGGCCATATTGCGGTGATTGATGATGACCCATCGGTGCGTGGGGCGGCTGGCGCGATGTTGCGGCATGAAGGCTATGCGGTCACTGAGTTTGCTTCAGCGGCTCAGTTTATTGAATTTGAAGAACAGGCCGATCCGATGTTCCCAGGGCCGCGCTGCCTCCTGCTCGACGTGAAGATGCCGAGTGCCTCTGGGCTCGACCTCCAGCGTGAGCTGCTGGATCGCGGTTTGCACATTCCGATTGTCTTCATGAGCGGCGGGAGTAGCGCCGGTGAAGCAGTACAGGCAATGAAAGCCGGGGCGATGGATTTTCTGATCAAGCCGTTTGACGATCAGCAACTTATCGACTCGGTCGACAAGGCCTTGTCGAGAAGCTCGGCAGATCTTCGAAACTCATTGTCATCCGCCGATATCGCGACTCGATATGCGTCACTATCAGCGCGAGAGTCGCAGATCGCGCGATTGGTATCGCAAGGCTATATGAATCAGCAAATTGCCGACCAGCTCGGTATTGCAGAGCGTACGGTCAAGTTGCACCGTATGCACATGATGCGCAAGCTGGGCGCGAAGAACGTTATCGAATTGGTACGTATTTTGGATGCTGTGCATTGAGTTACCCTCGAGGGCTATGGTGAATTTTCGTCGGCGAAGCTATCTTTCGTCGCCCGGCGGCGAATACCACGTATCCTTGCCGATCGACACCACTAAAAGACAAAAATGGAGTGTCTAGCATGACCCCTACTTCGAATGCGCTTAGTGAGCCCCTCTCTGAGATTGCGCCGCCGAGTTTTCATGGTCGTTCGGAAACGATCGCCGAAATTTCTCGCAAGTGGCTAGCGGGAATCGACCCAGCCCAGTTTCACGCGTGCCATGAGTACTTATTGGCAGTACGGCTCGCGCGCCATATGACCAAGACCGATGTTGTTACCGCGAGTATGGTCGATGGCGATCCCGCATCGGGTGTATCACTCCCGACGGTTTCAAAAATCGAGAGTGGCACCTATGGTGAGCCAGGCTTTCGCACCATGATCAGACTGGCACGCGGCTATGGCATCAGCGTCAGTTCACTAGAGCGGTTTTTCGTGTGAGCGTCCCGTTCGAATCAGGTGGACGCCAGCGTCCGGTCGATGTCAGCTTAGATGACTCTGACGACGTTCCTATTAATGGTACGCGGCTGAAGCAGGAGCGAATTGAACGAGGCATCTCGGTCAATGATGCGGCACGCATGGCGACATTGTCGCGCGAGCAAATCGAGCAAATCGAAGGTGGCGGTCTACGCGCGTTCTATGGTGCGCGACACAAGCGACTGGCAGCGCGTAAATATGCGGATGTCTTCGGTATCGATCTTTCCGAGTTGTTGCCTCCAGTACCTGCAGTTTCAGAGACCCAAGGCGGCGTCACCGATCCGATTCAAAGTACTTCGATCTCGGTAGCCGCAACTGCCGCCGAGGCTAGCCGAGGGGTGATGGCGCAGGCAAGCAGTCGATCAAATTTTGAATCACGCCGTCTGCCACTAGTGGCAGTAATCGTTGTTTCACTGATACTGACCTTTTCCATTCTGCGCGGGCTGACACCAACGCCAAGACCTGTTACCGAGCCGGTCCCCGAGCCAGTCGCTGAATCGGCACCACCACCTGTCGAAGCAGCGCCGATAACACCTGACCAGCCTGCACCCGTAGCAGCTGCGTCTACAACACCTGCGCCTGCGGCAGCAGCAACAGAGCCGCAGACGACAAACACGACCGAAGCTCCGACTACAGCACCGGTAGTTGCAGCCGCAAGTACCGCAAAAGCTGACGAGGGCGTAGATCCCTGCGCAGTCACTGCCGGTGGCGAGATTCCACGTTGGGCGCCCGCGCAAGTACGTGCGACTTACACGCGTTTGTATTTAGGTAGTTATACCGAGTCGACGCTTTGCGTAGTCGACGCGACTGGCGCCGCTAAGCCGCTGAAGCTGAAAGCCGGAGGCACCGCGAATGTGTCAGGCAAGCCGCCTTATACGATTCACTCCCCCCAACTGCCTAAACTTCAAATTTATCTACAAGGTTTGAAGGTCAAGGTACCCGCCGGCGCAGTATCTATACAACTGTTTACCACCCAGTCGCTACTGCCGCCAGATCCAGAAAAGGCGGTAGCAAACGACGGGCAGTAGACAGTTCTCGACGAGGCAGCCGTTACCTGCGGCTGATCAGTATTGCAGTACTTCCATCCACAAACTGTCATCCTCATGATCTGCGTGGTCTACCTGGTCATGCATGCAGTGATCTGGTTCGCCTTGTCAGAGCAGCGCAATGCCCAGGTCAGATTGTGGTGCCTGTCCGGGCTATTGAGTGGTATCGCAGTGGTGCCATTGGCGATGCGTGGTGTGGTGAGCGAGTGGGCGTTCATCTACATTGGCCAAATCCCGATGGTGTTGGGGAATGCCGGGAGGTGTCTCGCACTGCGCATGTTTTTCGGAAATGTATCCTCTCAAGCCAAGTGGTTCTATGCGCTGACCAGTATCGGTTTTCTAGTTACCATGATTGGCGCTTTCGAGATGGGCGTCTCCGAGTATTACCTTCAGGTCTACTACTTCGGCTTCTATGCCGTGATCCTGATTGATTATTACTTGTTGGGTTACTGGCTAAAAGGGGAGAGGCGAAGTCTGGGTGCTGATTTGCTAATGGCCGGTGGCATTGGATTTTCAGTGACTCTAGGCATACGCGCAATCGGTGTTGCGGCCGATCCCGGATCGTTAGATATCTATGCCAATACTCCCGATCAAGCGGTAATGGTATTGGGTCAGATGCTTTGTGTCCCACTCACCAATATTGGGTTTTTGCGGATATTTCTTGAGCGTCGCGAGGAGAGTCGATTGCAGACGGAGCGCGAGCTGGCTGCCGCTGAAACACGACAGACCTTGCTCGGTAAGCACCAGCTAGAACTACAGCACTTGCTGCAGGAGCGGGAAGAGATCATTCGTCAGCTGACTTTATCGAACAAGACGGCGGCGATGGGGGCGTTGGTAGCGAGTTTGGCGCACGAACTTAATCAGCCCCTGTGCTCGATAAGGCTAAATACTCAATTGGTCGAGCGCATGCTGGCAGAAGACCATGCGAGTCCTGATTCAGACGCTGAAATTCAGCGCTTGGTGGTAGAGCTTAATCGTGACAACCGCCGTGCCGCAGACATCATCGTCAAGCTACGCAAGCTATTTGAGGATAGAAGCGGCGCTATGATCAGTCTGGATATCAATGATGTAGTTCGAGACTGTGCAGTATTGGTTCAGTCACATGCACAATCAAAACAAGTAGAGTTGGTATACCAGCTGGGAGATAACTGCCCGGTAGTAGGCGATCAGACGCAATTGCAGCAAGTCGTGTTGAATTTGTTAAACAATGCGATTGAAGCAGCAGCCGAATCATCCCAAGCCTCCGGTTGGGTTGAGGTACAAAGTGAATGTACGGATACCGAGGTGATATTGAAAGTATCGGATAACGGCCCGGGTATCAGCGATGAAATGCGTCAGTCTGTATTTGAATTGTTTAAAACGAGTAAAGCCGAGGGCATGGGTGTCGGGTTGTGGTTATCCAAGACGGTGGTGAATGCCCACCTGGGCGATATCCATTTCCAGAGCAAGGTAGGTGAGGGTACCTGCTTCGAGGTGCGGCTGCCGGTGAACCGATAGCATGAAGCTTCATCATGCGGGTTCAGCAGAGAATGAAAAAAGGCGCCTGTGAACAGGCGCCGGAACTCATCGGGTACTGAACGATATCCAGATGAGGAGAGTCGTGACGAAAAATCAGGGTAGCTTGTAGCCGTACCGTTCAATGATTTTCTTGGCCTTCTCCGACTTCAAGTAATTCACTAATGCAGTCGCAGCAGTTGAGTCTTTACCGGGATTTAGCAGGACGATATCTTGGCGTAACTGCTCATGCATCTCTTCGGGAATGATCCACCCCGAGCCAGACTTGATGCGGTTGTTTTCCCACACCTGTGACAGTGCCACGAAACCGAGTTGCGCATTACCCGTGGTAACGAATTGATGCGTCTGCGTAATGCTCTCCCCCTGAACGACGCGTGGCTCGATAGCCGTCAGTACGCCAAGCTTCTGCATCGTCTGTACCGCTGCACGGCCGTAAGGCGCTACTTTTGCGTTAGCGATTGAGAGAAATTTAAATTTGTCTGTCTTTAAAACGCCGCCACCCTGATCAACCAACTTCTCGTCCGGCGACCAAAGTACCAAGCGGCCAATAGCGTAGGTGAATTGAGTACCTGCGATTGCCTTGCCTTCTTTCACTAGTTTGGTAGGTGTTTCATCATCTGCCGACAAAAAAACCTCGAACGGTGCACCATTCGTAATCTGCGCATAGAACTTACCTGTCGCACCTTGAGTCAAGTTTAGCTTGTGACCGGTGTCCTTTTCGAATTCGGCAGCGATGTCTTTCATGGGCTGCGCGAAATTGCCGGCAACGGCCACCTTGATCTCGGCAGCATTGACCGAGGCTGCGAGCAGCCATGAAGCGGCTAGTACGATGAGCTGTTTAGTTTTCATGGTCGTATTACCTAAGAATAGTTTTGGGATCAGAAGCGATACAGAGCGCCGACGGAGATGCCGGACTGACTGCGGGTGCTCTCAGAACATCCGATGTTGGCTGTGCTGCTGCTGCAGACATTACCGCTACCGCTCAATCCTGTGTCTGGCTGCCACTTGTCGTAAATGGTGAAAGCGCCAGTGGCCCCCACCTGCCGGCGCGCAGTCGCGTAATCGACGAAGAAGTCCCACTCCTTGTAGGGCGAGTAGGTCAAGCCTGTGGCGAACATCTGGACATCGTTGCTGTTGTTGGCGTTTGTTTGCACAGTGCGATCGTCCACCGAGTAGTAGCCGAAATTCCAGCTAAGCTTCGGTGTGAAGCGGTAGACGGCGCCAGTAAACCAGGTGTTGGCATTGACTCGACCGTTCGTCGCAAAACGGTTGAACGTCGCATTCGGATCCGCCGGATTTCGCGTGACGATAAATCCCGCATTGACCGTCCATTGATCCATTGTGTATTTCGTCGCTAGAAAATCAACGCGGTTGTTCACATCCTGTACGCTGGTGGGCGAGGATGCGGATCCCAAGCGAACCTGGGCGTGGTTGTAGCCCACCTCGAAGTTCCCATTCTTGTATCGACCGCCGATGTAGTAGTTGGTCCCACGCTCGTCGTTGCCGGGTACTCCACCAAAAGACACACCAGTATCTAGGTTGAATCCGTTCCAGTTCGGTGAGATGTAGCGAAATAGTTTGTCAGCGCGATTCACGCCCGCAGCGCTATGCGAACCGACATAGCGGCCGATAGGCTTAAGGCCGCCGAAGTTCCAGTTGCTACGAGAGTCGAAAGCGCCTGATAGATCATTTTGCAGGTTGGGGCCACGCCCAAGAATGAAAGTGCCATACTCTTTCGAGATCCAGC
>CAZLJL010000112.1:0-6029 GCA_964559785.1 uncultured Bifidobacterium sp. | reverse complement strand
TCGCGTTATGCCACCACTGCTGTTGCATCAAAAAGCTTTGATAGATCAGACAAAATGGCCAGCGCTGCCACTGCGGTGCACGGAAGCGACGATCCTGTGCCAGCGGCTCGATACAGTGGGGATTGCCCGCCCCTGAACTTACTTTGGATGCCGTAGCCAGCAAACGAAGGGACTTCTGCACTGCTTTTTGAATCAATAACTGCTGCTTACCGGGAGAGGCCGATAAATGCAACCACCAATCCATCCACGCTAGTGCGGTGCTTCCAGGGGAGATAAACCCAGTAAATCGCCCAAGAGCAGCGTGATACATGCGGTCTGCTGAGGTTGGTTGATCGGGTATTTCAGTACCTTGAACGCGGCCATTACTTTCTGGCTCCGCCAAGCGAATGAATCGTCGATCCATGACTATCCCCTCAAGGGAATGCTGATTTGATGGCCTTGACTAACGAGATAACTCGCCAGCCAGTATCAGGCCGAAATTTTGTGAAATCGACTCAGAGATAAGCTTTTCTATCCCAAGCTAGTTGTCAGCCTAAGGATTTCTCACTTTATTCGGGCGAACTGTCGCCTTATATGTGACGCCAAGTGGAAGACGCTTTAATTTTTTAAGTGCATCAAAATTCATGATCTCAATAGAACGGTTATCTTTTTTTAGAACGCCAATTTTGCAAAGGCCAGATATAGTCCTACTTACCGTCTCCAAACTGACACCAAGGTAACTACCAATCTCTTCCCTTGACATCCTTAGTAGGAAGCTTTTTTCGGAGTAGCCGAGCGATTTGAACTTGAAAGATAGATTCAGTAAAAACTTGGCTACCTTTGCATCAACCGGAAGCGCACTAATGATGAACGAAGACTTTTGTTCATTAACTAGCTGCTGACTCATTACAGAAATTATGTGATTTCTGAAAATTTCGCTCTCGATATTTTGCCTTTTACAGAATTCCAGCGGAATTGCGATCAGCTCACTATCAGTTAATGCTTTCAACGAATTCGCAAATTTGCTATTCGCAATACCATCAAGCCCGACCATCTCATTTTTCATTGGGAAATCAATAACTTTTTCATTCCCGTTCGTATCAGCCCAAGTGTTTTTCAAAAACCCTGAGTAGATTAGATAGATCATTTCGCACTTGTCATGCGATAAATACACGTGTCGCCCAGTCTTGACCCTGACGTGTAAGAACTTTTGATGCTGCGTACTGAAGTTATGTTTCGCTGGAATACCACAAAGGGAAAATAGCTGCTCGGTGCTAGACGATATTCTTGGCAGGTTATCAATCGACCGAGTTGGAGGCTTTAATAAATCGAGGCTCAATTCACTAGCACTAAACTGCATTAACTTGTCCATTTTTGCCTCGAAGAATTATTATGATGAAGGAACTTTTTATTTGATGAAATGCATGATAGTCTGACAATACGAAAGCGCAAATGAATACCACTAGTTATTTGATGTTAAACAAACAGGAAAGGGAACACTCTTTGAATATGGACTAAATTTCCTCGCTACGTTCTCTTAGTGGAACTTTTTTATGACGTAGAAGCATCACGTAATTTTTACGTCAATTACGATTTTTAGGAGGAATTGCTCACCCGATTTTTATATTTTTAAGCAAGTTATGTTCGGATCGTAGTTACTCAACTTAACTACGAATGAAGAGGTAATTTACGCCAGCTAGTTTTCGTAGGGTTCGAACATCAACTTGGGGGAAGCATGCATCGTCAGCATACGTATATTTCTTCGGACGAACTCCGGGCACTCACCAAATCTGGTGGCAGTTGGCATCAGATTCAAAAGTTAAATCAATTGCGCATCGCATTCAGCTTGGATGTCTACGGTACGCCGATGGTCAAGCGCGTTGACCTCGATAACTTCAGGAAGATGAAACTCTGAATGTTTCTGCGATGGGAATTTCTGGGATTAAACGTCTTTCAGTGAGAGAGTTGAGTAGACGCGAAGGCGCAAACCTTCTGCGATTTCTTGGAAATATGGATTTTTATAAGCGCTTCATTTCCAATGCGACCTGGATCGGTCAATTAGCCCCGGCAATTCTCTCAATCTGACATCAGTCAAATCTAATATCCTGAGCAAAATTCCCGCACCCATCATCTGGTGACCTCTTCGTATTTTTGAAATTGCCGACGGTGAGGTTTTCAGCTTTTTTGCCAGGTCAAAGTCCGAAAACAAGCGAAGACGCCAACGCGTCCAATCCAATAGGTCAATTGGATCAAACTGGAAAGGTTCTTTCACCATGACTTCCTCCAACAAAGGCACTTTTGTATCCACAGAGTTTGCAAACCATTTTTTAAGAAAACTTACCTTTAGCGAACCACTGGACTTTGCGTTCTCACGCTCAGTACGAATCTGGTGTATTCGTGCTTGCTGAGATGGTCTAGTGTTGTATCCGTCATTACAGGCTTACAAGTCTTCTATGCTCCACAAATACTATAAGCCCCAGACCACATTGATGCCTGCTGCCTTGCTGGTTCTGAGCAGGTCCAAGAAGGTAGCCGCACTTTCCCGGAACCGAGCGGCATCATGCTGACCTGAGATCTCGATACCTGAATCACCTTTTCCGTGTTCTATCTGCGCCTGATGCTTAAGTTCGGATTCAATTTTTTGGATGATCTCTTCCATTTCCGAAACGGTAATCACTCCGACTTTTCCGGGGCTTTTGCCAATAATCGACAGCATCTTTTCTGCACTGAATCGCTGCATGACGACATCTGCAGCGACAGAAGATTTGAATATATAGAGCATTGATATTTCGCTTGACGACGTTGATTGATTTCTGAGCTCAATTAAACTTTGGTGAGTCTCATGCCGTTGACATGCTACTTCTTATGAAAACAGTGTTATTGATAATTGGCAAATTACATGTTGCGAGGAAAGATAAGCCAACTTTTTCAAGGTTTTTAAAGGAATAAAAATTCATTTGAGCATTAGTTGATGATCATCAGATGCTGCTCGTTGTCACGGTGGCAGGCTTGCGAATTGAACATTGAATTTGACGAACATCTACATGAATCTCTCAAGAAAAATTTTCAGGCAACGGCTGATGTTGTGCATACCGAATTTGGCGGCGATCTTGATGTCGTTGATGATGGCCGGATGTAACGTCGACTTTCTGAATGCCAGGCCCGCACGCGAACTGTCACCGCCCGCCAAAGTAGGCAATCTCTATGCAGGATGGCGCGTATTCGAAGCCAAGTGCGTAAGCTGTCACGGCATTGCGGCGACAGGTAGTGACAAAGCGCCAGACTTGCTCCCGATTGTTAGGGGCATGAGCCTGCAGCAGTTCTCTGCAATAGTATTGAATCGCTATGATTTAGCGAGTGGTGCCTCACGAAGGCTGCAAGACAAATCGACGGTAGAGACGCGTATTGATGACATCATGCGAGCAAATGATCCACCGATCGAGATGCCCGCTTGGAAGGGAGAGCCCGCTGTCAACGCGCATATTCTTGATCTTTACGCATATCTGTCTGCCCGTGCCGAAGGTCGGATCGGGATTGGGCGTCCGCCAGATTACGGCCGTACGTCTGCTGTCTATTCAGGTAGAGCGACGCAATAGCGGGTGCCAATATTTGAAGCAATAGCAGACAATGATCAACTTAAAACAGCTGCGGTCCTGAACCGTCATCGCCGTTGGTCTTTCCAGACTTTGTCTTGGGCTTCGATGCCGTGGTTTGCAGCGCGAGCGCGCGTAGTACCTGCATTGCTGCGTCGCTATCTTTAGCGAGATTCGCAGCGATGCGCTCCTCACCCGTCACTCGCACTATAAGCCGCAATTGCTCGACCATAATCCGGAACTGCTCGGCTGCGAATTCTGGGTGGGCATTGGCATCTAGCATGAGCTGGCCGAAGTTCAACTCATTCGCTTCTAGCTGCTGCTGGAATTCGCGCTTGGCTTGTTCGAGCAAGCGGTTAAGCTCTAACTCCGACAGATGCAACCGCTCCGCCTCAGCTGCAATCGCTTCATTTTCTCGAGGATCAAGTACACCATCGGCGTAGGCGGCGGTTAATTGGCGCACGAAAGATTCACGATCAATGCGCAGCTGATCCGTGAACGCAGAAGCCAGCAAGCCGGCTGGAATAGCGAAGATACCGATGCCCAGCAGGGCTAGCACCACTGTCAGCGCACGTCCCATCGGTGTGACGGGTGAAATATCACCGTAGCCTACCGAAGCCAAAGTCACGACAGCCCAGTAGATAGATTGCGGAATATTTTCAAACTTGTCAGGCTGCGCATCATGCTCGAATAAATAGCCGAGCGATGCCGTCAGCACGACCATCAATAACATCACGAACACTGAGGCTGCAATAATCTGCCATTCACGCTTGGCGACACGTATCAGCGTGACCGTGGCCGAGGTGTACCGTGTGAGCTTCAGCATCCGCGTCAAACGGAATACGCGGAGGAATCGCAGATCGAGCGGATAAGGCAGGAAATGCTCGAGCAAGAAGGGCAGGATGGTGACCAGATCGATCAGTGCAGTCCAGCTACGAATGTGTGCCCAGCGCGGAAGAGAAAAGCTGCGATACGCTGGGTTTTCTGGTGCGCTGTAGACGCGCGCTACATACTCGATCGAGAAAATACTGAACGCAATGATGTCGATCCAGTAGAACTCAGCCGCAAATAGGTGGTGCACGGAATCAACCGATTCCATGATCACGCATAGCATCGACAGCGCAATCCAGAACACAATGAAGTTGTCGACAAAAATATGTAGCCGACCCGAGTGACCGGTCGGCTCCAGCAAGGCGAAAACTTTGGCTCTGAAACTACGGCCTGCGTTCAACTGCTGGAATTCTTCCCAGGCAGGTATCAAGACACGCGAGAGCTTGAAGATCCTTGCGAGCCGCATCAACCGCAACACACGCAAGGCCTCAAGATCTACCGGTGTGAACAGCACCAGATAAAACGGCGCAATCGCAATCAGATCAATGAGTGCATAAAGACTGAACACATAGCGCAAGCGCGGGTAGCGACTGTTGGCAAACTCCGGCAGCATCGGTGCACTGACTACACGCAGTACATACTCCAACGTGAAGAGCCCGACGGTGATCAAGTCGAAAGCATGGAACCACCCTGCGTTCGGCCCATGAATCTCCGGGATGGTCTCGAGTATGACTGCAAACACCGACAGGACGATCAAGAGCGCGACAGTGCTATCGATTTGGCGTTGATAGCCGCCTTTGAAGTCCGGGTCGAACAACCATTGATAGATCAGTGCTACCGGCGACGCTGATGAACCTGCGGGTGGAAGATCAGTCGATGGTGTTACAGCGGGTGCTTCCGTGGCTGAGGTCGTGACAGCGGCTGCCACGACCGGGCTTGTATTTTTATTTGTACTCATCATTTTCCCACCAATAGCGCCGCTGCCTCTCGCGCCGCCACCCTTCCCTCATCGGTTGGTATTACCCACACCTCGACACGACTCTCTGGTGCATGAATCGGCAGTATCGCATCACCGATTGCCATGGCATTCAGTTTCTCGTCGATCTGCACTCCAAGCCAACTGAGCGCCATACCGACTTCACTACGCAATACTTTGTCATGCTCGCCAATACCGCCTGAGAATGCGATCAGATCCAAGCCTTGCATGCAGGCGATCATGGCACCACTCTCGCGCACGATGCGATGGGTAAAAAGATCAATCGCATGCTCTGCGGCGACACTTTCATCCATGCGTAATGCACGCATATCCGCCGAAACACCAGATACACCGAGCAGTCCACTCTCGCTATACAACAAGTGCGAGAGCCGATCATGGTCGTAACCTTTATCGAGCAAGTACAGCAGCACGCCGGGATCGATGGATCCGGAACGCGTACCCATCATCAAGCCATCCAGCGCGGAGAACCCCATCGTATTGGCTACGCTATGGCCATTGAATGTGGCGCACAGACTAGCGCCATTCCCAAGGTGCGCCATCAGTACACGTCCGCGTGCGCGTTCACTATGCTGCTGCAATACGCCAGTGATGTACTGGTAAGACAGCCCATGAAAGCCATACCGTCGAAT
>CAZLJL010000111.1:0-6079 GCA_964559785.1 uncultured Bifidobacterium sp. | reverse complement strand
TCGGTGATAAAGAGCTGACCTCGTACAGCGCGGTGGGGCTACCGAAAGAAGAAGCAACAGCGAAGGATAAACAGTTCACCGAACAGCTGAAGGCGCTGATTGGTGAGGCGGGTTATCCAGCCAAAGCTGATCCGGCTCAGGTCAATAAGCCTATGGTGTTGGTCATCCTCGTGATTCTGGTGTTGTATGTGACCATGGTCTACGGCCCAATCGCCGCCATGTTGGTTGAGATGTTCCCAACCCGCATCCGCTATACCTCGATGTCGCTGCCCTACCATATCGGTAACGGCTGGTTTGGTGGCTTGCTTCCGACGACCGCATTTGCGTTGGTCGCTTATCAGGGGGATATCTACTATGGCTTGTGGTACCCGATCGTGATTGCGCTGCTCACCTTCGTGATTGGTACCCTGTTTGTGCGCGAAACTAAAGATAACGATATCAACGCACACGATTAAGTAGTAGCTGGTTTAACTAAACCGCCGGTTCACCGGCGGTTTTTTTTTGCGTGACCGCTGCAGGACAAACAGGCATTTCACCAACCAATCGAAGCATCTTGCTCGATCACGTATGTACTGACGCTGCATCATTTGCCGCTTGTGCCAATCGCTAATCCCGGGTGAATTCGTTGTTTTCACGTTACAGATTTAGGTAAAAGTCACGACAAGAGCACCTGCTCGTCTTCGATCCCTCACCCACCCCCCTATCCGTAGGGAACTAATTAAATTACAGTCTCGCCAATCCGAAGTTATCGTTTTAATAACGCGCCTAAAAGCGGTTTTTCACGCCGCGTCATGGATTGGAGCTGCCATGGACATCGAATGGCTTGAAGACTTTCTGGTGTTATCCGATATGTCGAGCTTCACCCGGGCGGCTCAGGCACGCAACGTCACGCAATCGGCGTTCAGTCGTCGCATCCGTTCACTGGAAGATTGGATTGGCATTTCGCTGGTCGATCGCGACACGGTCCCGCCGCGGCTGACGATGGCGGGTCATTTGTTCCGCGACGCTGCACGTGAAATGGTTCGACAGTTGCAAGATACCCGTATCGCCCTTGGCCATCGCAGTAAAGTATTTTCCGGACTCAAGCTGTTCGTCGCGCAATCACTTGTCCAACAAGCGTTACCGGATTGGATACAGCAGATCAACACGCGCATCAGCGGTCTCAAGTTCGACATCCATGCAGGTGAGACTTATGAGGGCGTCATCGCATTGAGCAATGGGCGCTGCGACCTGCTGATGGCCTACCATAGCCCGGTCGTGCCGATGTCGATCGACGAGAAAATGTCACCGTCCATCACGCTCGGGCATGATCGTTTGGTGCCGGTCAGTTTGGCGGACGAGTTCGGCTCCCCAACGCATCGGCTGAGCGAGTCGAAGCTCCGACACTTGCCCCTGCTTGCCTACCCACCTGAGACATTTTTCGGTCGTATTTGCAATGGACTTATCCGCTTCCGACCGAGTGATCCCAACTTCAATGTCATCGTCCAGACTGCCAATGCACGCGTACTGCATACGCTCGCGCGCGCTGGTCTTGGTATCGCCTGGCTACCCGAACGTTGCGTTGCGCAAGATATTGCGGAACGCCGACTTGCTCTGGCGGGCGATGACGAATGGAGCGCAAAAATTGATATCAGACTCTATGCATCACACGAGCGAGCCCGGCTGCTGAATAGCAACCTCTGGGACAACATCCGGGACATGAAAAATGACAACCTTGTCGTGCGCTAGGGCATTCAATTGAACCTGCTAGAACATAGGTCCATGACGGCTTCAACCGAAAGTGAGTCCCCGTGAAAATTGCACTCAGAGTTATCGGCGATAGTCTGTTTAACCGACTGGCGAAAGAGATCGCCGCACAAGACTCTACGTTTCCACGGCGACTCGGAAGCACCCAATTGGTCAGCTGGCAGCTTGAGCGCCTGGAATCACCGTTCCGTTTGGATTACCTTGACACCGAACCGAACCAAGCGGCGGTGGTATTAGTTGAGATTCGAGACTCAACACAAATCGAAATGCTGTGGGATTTCGGTCGTCTCGAGTATCCAAGTCTGTGCTACCGCGTGGATTCCGACCTGCCACCTGTGCCCTTGCTGTTGGTGTTTGATGAGCATGCGAGTGCGCCCAGTGCACTCGATATTCCAAAATTAGTCAGCGACTGGGTATGCGGCAAAGACGATATGACCGAAGTGGCACGACGTGTCGTTACTGCGCTTCGACGTCATAACTGCTTACTCGATGAACTTGGGCTTGGTCTGCTGACCTTGAATTTGGAATCCCGTCGTCTTATTTACCTTGGCGATTTCATTCAACTGTCCCCCGCCGAAGTACCGTTGGCCGAATTGTTCATTAGCCATTTGGGTAGCGTGATACCGATGGACGAAATTCTATTGATGTTCAAACTCGCTGGTCGTGCTTCGACGGGAAGCAATATTCGGGTGACGATTTTTCAGCTTCGATTCAAAATTGAATTAGTCACCCGCAACCAGCTCACCATCACCTGTGCCTACGGCGAGGGCTATGCCTTACGACCCGGCAAGGGTTCACCCCGCCCACCGGAGCACCTTGAAGCGCGCCAGATGATGGCCCCGTTCCACGCCTGAGATCTTCCTCAGTATTCGCGCGAGCTGCGCGATCACTAGTACTGTGGGATCATTACACGACGTATTTTTCAACTCTCAGCGCTGCCGCCTGCGTCACCAATGCACAACCGCAGCGCCCCATTCTCAGAGTAACCATGATCGAACTTCGCAAGAGCGAGCACCGCGGTGTCGCCAGCATGGGCTGGCTCCACTCCCGACACAGTTTTTCATTTGGTGAGTACTACGATCCGCAGCATGTGCGTTTCGGACCGCTACGCGTGATTAACGAGGACCAAGTGCAGCCAGGATGCGGGTTTGGTACCCATGGTCATCGTGACATGGAGATCATCTCTTACGTGCTGTCCGGTGAACTTTCGCATCAGGACAGTATGGGTAATGGCTCGGTGATCCGACCCGGCGATGTGCAGCGCATGAGTGCAGGTACCGGAATCCGGCATAGTGAGTTCAATCCGTCGTCAATCGATAGCGTCCATTTTTTACAGATCTGGATAGAGCCATCCCAGCGAGGTATCCCCCCAAGCTATGAACAATCAAACATCGACAAAGCCGCCAAGCGCGGCGTGTTACGTGTTATTGCATCGCCTGATGGGCGCGAGGACTCCGTAAGGATCCATCAAGATGCACTCATCTACGCCGGCCTTCTATCAGGCAACGACCGCGTCGAGTTCGCACTGACATCCGACCGGCGTGCCTATGTGCATGTTGCGCGCGGGGCCGTAAGCGTTAACGGTACGCGCTTGGAAAGCGGTGATGCGTTGAAGATTTCACAAGAAAGTCGCCTGCTATTCGACCAGGCCGATGATGCAGAGTTGCTGCTGTTCGACCTGCCGTAAGCGCAGCCGCCCTCATAACATCTGCATTCACTTTGCAAACTTGCCAACCGCATCAGGCGCCGCTGTATCAAACGCCCGCCAGCGCCGTGCGGTGGCATAATCCGGTCTGACGTCCGGCATGCGGCGGTCGCGAGGTATCGCGACGCCGCATTTGCATTTGAGCGCCGGCTTGCAGGAACCCCTAAATGTCGCAAAGTACTACCCACCCCGATCACGCCAGCCTGACCCCGATGGCCAGCTGCGCGCTGCCGACGCCTTGGGCAAACTTCACCCTGCACGCTTTTTTAGAGGCGGAGACAGGCAAAGAGCATCTCGCGTTGACTTTGGGTGATATTAGCGACGGCAAGCCTGTACTCGCCCGGCTGCACTCCGAATGCCTGACCGGGGATACCCTGTTCAGTCAGCGCTGTGACTGTGGCGCCCAGTTGGAAGGAGCCCTGCAGCGCATCGCTGAAGAGGGCCGCGGTATCCTTCTTTACCTCCGGCAGGAAGGGCGCGGCATCGGTTTGGTCAACAAGATCCGGGCGTATGCGCTGCAAGAGCAAGGCGCCGATACGGTTGAAGCCAATCATCAGCTCGGCTTCGCCGACGACCTGCGCAACTACGATGTCTGCGCCCCGATTTTTCAGCATTTCGGCATCCGCGCATTGCGCCTGATGACCAATAACCCTCGCAAACTCGATGCCTTGAAAGAGCTTGAGATCAGCACTGAGCGGGTGGCCCACATCGCCAGCAGTACCGACCAAAACCAGCGCTATCTGCAAACCAAGGCCAATAAGCTTGGCCATCTGCTCACGCCGGCCCGCACCCGCATCAACGAATAAGCCTGAAATCCCGCTGCCTGACTTGCGCAGCGGCAGGCCCTTTGAAATCATTGATTTTGATCACGCACGGGCTTGTCATTGCTCAAATGACAAAAGTTTCAAGCACGTAGCCTTGGCGGTGAGGGCTTTTACTTAATCTCCTCGTTTCCGCCTAATCCCCTCTTAGGTTTTGCTCTCCGTCGGAGAGCATTTTTTTTCCTGGTCGAAAAATCTCTGGCCGCGTGCCAAAATACGCACCGGAAACATCACAGGTTTCAATAAAAAAACCAAGATAACTAGGAGAGCACAATGCCAGCCGCAAAAAATACCCTTCGCATGACCCTGCTGTCAGCCGCCATCTTGCTGAGCAGCCAAGCATCTGCGCAAAACGTCTCGGGTGAAGATCTGTACAAGCAGCAATGCGCCGCTTGCCACGCCATCCAGAAAGACGCACCTGCCGGCATGGGGCCAAACCTGAGCGGTGTGGTGGGTCGGCCTGCCGGCGCCATTGCGGGCTTTGCCTATTCGAAAGAGTTCAAAACCGGGCTGAAGGGCAAGTCCTGGAGCCCCGAGCTGCTGGACAAATGGCTGGAGAACCCACAAAAAGTCGCCAAGGGCACTTATATGATGTACCAGCAAGCTGACCCGGCAGTACGCGCCGCCATCATAGATTACTTGAAGAGTGCCAAGTAAGATACTGATAATAAATAAAAATAGAGGCGTGAGCTTTTACAAGTTCACGCAGTTTCTGAACTAGTAGTCTGCTGGTTCAGTCACCCGGCGCGGTAATGCCGCGCCGCAAGGAATCTCATGTCCTCCCCGCTGCTATTCACCCCAATTTCACTCGGTCCGCTCACGCTCGCCAACCGAATCATGGTGTCGCCGATGTGCCAGTACTCGGGTCACGACGGTAATGCCAATGGCTGGCACTTGGCGCACCTGGGTTCTCTAGCGCTTTCCGGTGCCGGACTGTTAACCATCGAAGCTACCTCGGTCAGCCCTGAGGGAAGAATCACACCCGGCTGCCTTGGCCTCTACAACGATGACAACGAGAGGTCGCTCAAGACCGCGGTGGATATGTTGCGCGAGGCAAGCAAGTCGAAGCTAATGCTGCAAATCGCGCACGCCGGACGTAAAGCCTCGAGTGCTCGCCCATGGGAGGGCGGCGCCCTGCTCTCCAGCGCCGAAGGCGGCTGGGAAACCATCGCACCGTCAGCCGTGCCGCATAAGCCGGAAGAAGCAGCGCCACGCGCCATGACTCGCGATGATATTCAGCGCGTGATCAATGATTTTGCGGCGACTGCAAAGCGCGCGCGTCGTCTTGGGTTTGACGCGATCGAGCTGCACGCAGCGCATGGCTATTTACTGCATGAGTTTCTGTCGCCGCTGGCCAACCAGCGTGATGATGAATACGGCGGCTCCATGGAAAACCGCATGCGCTTCTTGCTGCAGATTTACGAGGTGGTGCGTGCCGAGCTGGGGCCGGATATCGCGCTCGGTGTCAGGGTCACCGGTAGCGACTGGGTTGAAGGTGGCTGGACTGTTGATGATTGCGTCACGCTATGTCAACGCCTGGAGGCGGTTGGCGCCGACTTCGTTGATGTGTCCTCCGGTGGCGTTTCGCCCCTGCAAAAGATCAGCATTGGCCCCGGTTACCAGGTGGCGTTTGCAGCGCAGGTGAAACAAGCAGTCAGCATGCCCGTCATCACGGTCGGCATGATCACCGAGCCCCAGCAAGCGGAAGACATTCTGCAGGCTGGCCAAGCAGACATGGTTGCGTTAGCGCGCGCCTTCATCGCCGACCCGCGCTGGCCCTGGCATGCTGCTGCTGCCCTCGGGGTCA
>CAZLJL010000110.1:0-6098 GCA_964559785.1 uncultured Bifidobacterium sp. | reverse complement strand
TATTTGCGCAAGATGATAGAACAAGACTTGTACGAGTTGCCGGTACTCTCGTATCAGGAGTTAACGCCGGAGGTCAATATCCAACCGCTTGCGAGGGTCGAACTGTGAACTGGGCGGATAGCCATGTTTCTGTGGAAAACGACCGCCAGGGTCAGTGCGCGTTCGGATGGCCGTTATCGCCGGTCAGCGCGGCGACAGCGGCTTCAGGGGAATCGTATTCTTCAATCAGTGCCATCAGGCCGCTTACCTCGAGAACACTACGAACTTTGTCACCCGTTGCAGCCAGCACGGCCCGACCGTCGGTATCACGCAAGCGGCGTAGAGTCTTTAGCAATACCCGCAAACCATCACTGGAAATATGCGAGAGCCCGGTGCAGTCAAACACCATGAGTCGCGCGCCATCATCAATGGCTGCCTCGAGCAGTTCATCGAGTTCTGTCGCCGCCGCGTTACTGATGTCACCCTCGGGTCGTACAACGAAGAGGGTGCCATGCGATTCAGATTGTATGTGCATGCAAATAAAGAATTTTCATTGTTTCCGGGATTGTAGCGTGTCAAAGACGAAAGTTCTTGCTGGAGGCTTATGAAAATTGAGCCACATCTAGAGACTTTGCTGCCTCAACTGGAATTGCGGGTGCTACATGGCCCGCAATCTGGTAGCCGCCTGACTCTCTCTGTCGGTGAGTATCTGCTCGGTACCGACGATGAATGCGATGTGATGCTCGCTGGCCCACGATTGAAGGGCACGCACGCGAAACTCAAAATCGACGGTGATCTGGCATCCATTAGCCCTGTTGACGGTGGAGTGCTCGATGCGCATGGCAGTCCGATTTCTGAGGATGCCCCACTGGCGCTCGGCATGCCGGTGGAACTGGGTGGCATCTGGATCAGTATCGACGAGGTGGATGCACCATGGCCATCGACTGAGGCGCTGATTCCCCAACCGAGTCCTGCGCCAGCATCACCCGCGGTAGCGGAAACCTCAGCGGCAACGTTTCATGAAGCGCCACTTACGCAAGAAGAGACCGATCTCATATCGCAACGTGCACGGGCAAGGCGCGTACTGATTTTCTCGTTGACCGGACTCGCCACCATTGCTGCTCTTGGTATTGCTGGCGCTTTATGGCTGGTCAATCAGCCTGCGCATAGTGACAACGAGCTTGTCGTACAAAACACTGAGTCCAACGCTAGTGGCACGCTTAGTGAGCGTCTGACCGAGGCTTTCCCTGGCCGAGAAATTCGAGTGACTTCCCGAAATGGTGGCGTACTTCAAGTGACTGCCTATGCCAGCGATAAAGCCATGGCTAATCGCATGCAGATGCTGATTCGCAAATACGACAACACAGCGGTCACTCAGATTTACCAAGATGATGCGATGCTGGAAAGTGCAACTACGGTGGTACAAAGGTACCGCCAAGAAGGCACGCGCGCCATGGTGCAGATAGTCGATCTGAAAAATGGCGTACCCAACCTTCGTGGCGTTGTGGTTTCGAAAGTAGCACGAGATGAGCTACTTGAAAACTTACGATCGGCAGTGCCCGGACTGAGAAGTGTTGATGCATCACTTCAAACTACTGAGGAGTTACCCTCACTGCTTTCTGATCGACTGAACGTTGCTGACCTATCAAAAAAATTTCAGATTTTGTCGAAGCAACCCGAATTTACGGTAAGAGGCAGTCTGACCGAGGAGGAATTACGTCGCTGGGAAACACTGCTAGTTCAGTTTGATGAAGAGTTCGGTCGACTATTGCCTATTCGCGCCATGATCACACTGCAGCAAAAACGTCCTCCGATCAATATTCAAACCGTCGTCAGTGGTGCGATGCCTTTTGTTATTACTGACACCGGCCAACGACTTGGCGTGGGTGGCGAAGCCAATGGCCACACCATCACGGCTATTCGGGATGATGAGGTTATTTTTGATGGCACGCTTCGTTACCGATTACCTCGATAAATGATTGAAAGACTCAAGCATGAACGCAAACATGAACCAATCCACCAATTATGTCGACGTTACCGACGATATGGTCGCTGATTTGGCACATTATTTGGACGGAAGTAAGGATGCCGAAAAAAATGCTGAGTCACTACCCAAGACAATCGACGACATGCTTACTCGACTCGAACGTCGACTGGAGCAACAGGGCCGTGAAATGAAACCAAGTGAGCAGCACCGGCAGCTAAGTGCAGCACGACAAGCGGTACAGGCAGCCGCCCTGGCGATGCAGCTGTATCACGCAGGACGCCAAGATGATCGTCATTGATTCGTCAACACCCATCACCCAACGGAGGAAACCATGTCACTGCCTAGTACCGGACTGAAGAATATCTACGAAAAAATTGACCCGAAGATGCGGGATAACGAAGATTTATTACGAACAGAGCTTGGCGCCATCAATGATGGCAGCGAGGTGACGACTGCTCAGTTACTTCGTTTGCAGTATCTGATTGCCCGGTATACGGTGACGGCGACGACTTTCGCCAACATTATCAAAGAAATGTCTGATTCACTGAAAGGCGTCGCAGCAAAAATTGGTTGAGTGGCTGACTGACTAGCCGCATCAACCGAGGTGCTCAAGCCGGATCCTGTGGACCTTGCCAGCGACTGTGGTCAGCGCTTCAATCGCCTTGATTGCGTGGTTGACTTGCTTTTCTTTCGTTTCATGCGTCAGGATAATCAAGTCGGTTTGGGTCTCGCCCTCACCTGCTTCTTTCTGCAGCATGGCATCGATTGAGATCGAGGCATCTGCCAGGATCCGGGTCACGTCAGCCAGCACGCCCGGTTTGTCAGCGACCCGCATTCGTAGATAGTAGCTGGTGGTGACTTCCGACATCGGAAGAATCGGCGTATCTGCCATCTGATTCGACTGGAAGGCCAGGTAGGGCACCCGATGCTCAGGATCGGCAGTGGCAAGGCGGGTGATATCTACTAGATCGGCGATCACCGCAGATGCGGTGGGCTCTGAACCAGCGCCTTTGCCGTAGTAGAGTGTCGCGCCTACCGCATCGCCTTGTACCAGTACCGCGTTCATGGCGCCCTCGACATTGGCAATCAGTCGACTCGCCGGGATCAGCGTGGGGTGCACTCGCAACTCAATCCCGGCCTCGACACGACGTGCAATGCCGAGCAGTTTGATTCGATAGCCGAGTTGCTCGGCGTACCGGATGTCGGTTGCTGACAGCTTGGTAATGCCCTCGACATGAGCCTTGTCAAACTGCACCGGCACCCCGAAAGCGATGGCGGACATGATGGTTGCCTTGTGCGCCGCGTCGACGCCCTCGATATCAAAGGTCGGATCGGCTTCGGCATAACCAAGTTCTTGGGCCTGCTTCAGCACGACATCGAAGTCGAGACCTTTTTCGCGCATCTCGGACAAGATGAAGTTAGTGGTGCCGTTAATGATGCCGGCGATCCACTGTATGCGGTTCGCAGTCAAGCCCTCACGCAGCGCTTTGATGATCGGGATACCCCCCGCGACAGCCGCCTCGAAGGCGACCATCACCCCTTTTTCTTCAGCGGCGCGAAAGATTTCAGTACCGTGCTTGGCCAACAGTGCCTTGTTCGCCGTCACGACATGCTTGCCATTGGCGATCGCCGTCATCATCAGTTCACGGGCGATACCATCGCCACCGATCAATTCGATCACGATATCGATGTCGGGATGAGCAACAACCAGCCGCGCATCGCTCACGATCTCAACAGAGCCACCGGTGACCTGCCTGGCGCGCTCGGTATCCAGATCAGCCACCATCACTACCTCGATCGCCCTGCCCGCTCGACGCCGTATCTCTTCCTGATTACGACGCAATACGTTGAAGGTGCCGCTACCTACGGTACCAATACCCAGCATGCCGACTCTGATCGGTTTCATCACAGATGCTTTCATGTCATGGCCCTCTAGCGCGCGTGGCGCCGACGGTAGCCGTCAAGAAAATGAACGATACGGCCAAAAGCGACTTCGAGATCATCGACGTTCGGCAAGAACACAACGCGGAAATGATCCGGTTTCGGCCAATTAAACCCTGTCCCCTGCACAATCAGCACACGCTCCTCGGCTAACAGATCGTAGGCGAACTGCTGATCGTTCTCGATCGGATAAATCTTCGGGTCCAGGCGGGGAAACATATACAGCGCCGACTTTGGCTTGACGCAGGTGACGCCCGGAATCTCGGTCAACAGCTTGTGAGCCAAATCGCGCTGTCGGGTTAAGCGACCTTGCGGCGCCACCAGATCATTGATGCTTTGGTAGCCGCCGAGTGCGGTCTGGATTGCGAACTGGCCGGGCACATTGGCACATAGCCGCATCGACGCCAGCATATTCAGGCCCTCGATGTAGTCCTTCGCCAGACGTTTTTCACCCGAGACGATCATCCACCCAGCGCGGTAGCCGCAGGAGCGATAATTTTTTGAGAGCCCGTTGAGCGTAATGAAGAGCACATCATCTGCCAGCGAAGCGATTGAAGTGTGGGTATTGCCGTCGTATAGAACGCGATCGTAAATCTCATCGGCAAATATAATCAGCTCGTTTTGGCGCGCGAGTTCAACAATTTGCTGCAGGACCTCGGTGGGGTACAACGCACCTGTCGGGTTATTTGGGTTGATAACGACGATCGCGCGTGTGTTCGGCGTGATCTTGCGCTTGATATCGTCAATATCGGGATACCAGCTGGCCTGCTCATCGCACATGTAGTGCACAGGGTTACCACCCGAGAGACTGACTGCAGCCGTCCATAATGGGTAGTCGGGCGCCGGCACCAGCACCTCGTCACCACTATTCAGCAAGGCATTCATGCTCATGACGATTAATTCGGACGCACCGTTGCCCAGATAGATATCGTCGATCGAGACACCGGCGATTTTCTTTTCCTGGCAATACTGCATAATCGCCTTGCGCGGCGCGAACAGGCCCTTGGAGTCGGTGTAGCCCGCTGCATTGCCCATGTTGCGGATCATGTCCTGCACAATCTCTTCGGGCGCGTCAAAGCCAAAGGGCGCCAGATTGCCGATGTTGAGCTTGATGATCTTGTGGCCCTCTTCCTCCATCTGGCGGGCTTTCTCCAGCACCGGTCCGCGGATGTCGTAGCAGACGTCTGCCAACTTGAGGGATTTCTGAATTGTTTTCACTACCGACTCTTCAAGGGAATGGACCGGCCGGGCGACTGCGCTGCCGGACGGTAAACAGCCATTTTGCCCCAAGTTGGCTCGTTTTTCCATGCAGATACTTGGGTTCGGGATAAAATCCACCCTGCCATGAAGCTGCACGTCACATCGACCCAGCAATACCAGACGGTCACCGGCTACGACGATGACTGGATCGAGATCAATGCGATCCGTTTTGATTACAGCCTGATCGTCTTGCCAGAGATCGCGCCCATGGCCTGGCCAGTGAAGTCTTTCGAGGCCTTGGAAGCCAGCGATCTGGAAGCGATCGCGGCGCATTCGCCCGATCTGCTTATTCTTGGGACTGGCAAGAAGCAGCGATTCGCCCACCCCCGACTGATGACCGGACTTCTGAAGCGCGGTATCGGGGTGGAATGCATGGACAATCAGGCAGCATGTCGGACTTATAACATCTTGATGACCGAGGGTCGCAAGGTGGCACTGGCTTTGATCATGCGGCCAACAGAACCAATGACGTAAAGGGTATTCATGAACGACCGTCCCTCCATCCTGAACATGACCGTGCCGGATTTCACCGCTGAAATGACGGGCGGCGATGGCTTTCGCCTGTCCGAGCACCGGGGCAAAAAAGTGGTTTTGTATTTCTACCCGAAGGACAACACCCCCGGCTGCACGGCCGAGAGCCTGCAATTCCGCGATCTGCACGACCGCTTCACCCGTGCAGGCGCCGAAATCTTCGGTATTAGTCGCGATAGCTTGCGCTCGCACGATGGCTTCAAGGGAAAACTCGGACTGCCTTTTGAGTTGATTTCAGATAGCGATGAAAAAGTTTGCACCATGTTTGATGTCATCGTCATGAAATCTCTTTACGGCAAAAAAGTTCGTGGCGTTGAGCGCTCTACATTCGTGATTGACGCTGAAGGCAAAATAGTGAAAGAATGGCGCGGAGTGAAAGTTCCGGGTCATGTTGATGAGG